>NZ_JBOEFX010000043.1:0-808 GCF_050633125.1 Lewinella sp. | reverse complement strand
GGCGGTGTGTCACATGTAATGCTGTTGCTCGAGGTTAAATTGCCAAAAGAACCATTGAATGGCGAGATTATGCCACTTCTCTAATTTTGAAAAAGATAAAGCTTTTCGGACTAGCCGACTGACTCTGGCTCTTATAGTCGCATTAAATCCCTCAATGTAGTACGTGAGGTCTTTACCTACTTTATGCTGGTTTTTAGGAATAATGCTTTGGTAAGCTTCCCAATGATCTGTTTCAAAATAACATTCACGTAGCGTGGAGGGAATCTTTTTCCAAAATTTTTTAGCTGCACTTTTGCCTCTCCCCCCAATATAACAAGCTACCACTAGGCGGTGAACTGGGTCGTATGCCACCCATATCCAACGTTTTCTCTTTTTCTTTTGAACGAAAGACCATAATTCATCTGCCTGTATACCAAAGACTTGTAATTTTTTGATGCGCTTTTCAACAGCAGCGCTTATTCCTAAATGCCTTGGTGTCTGTTCCCAAAGGAGGTGGCTAAACGCTTGTAACCATGTAAGGCTGACTCCAAAAACACGACAAATCGCACGCAGAGATAAACGTTCTTTTAGGGCTTTTTCGATTAAAAACTTCAGCCACTCTGGCTTGGTATGCTTATTATTTAAAACGAACTGTCTACCACAACATTTGCACTGATGATTTTGCTTCCCATAGTAGGTGTGGCCGTTCTTCTTTATCTTTGTACTCTGACAATTTGGGCAGAACAAATACATGATTTCATAGTTTGGTCACTACAAAATTATGGTTTTGCCTGAATTGTCTTCTCAGCATTACATCTGACACACCGCC
>NZ_JBOEFX010000042.1:0-1880 GCF_050633125.1 Lewinella sp. | reverse complement strand
CATTACATCTGACACACCGCCAAAAAACTTAACCCATTAAAGGATGAGCGCGCCCATGATAGGACTTTATGTTGTACTGTATATTGCTTTCTCTGCTGTCTTATTTGTTGTAGGAGAGCTACTTGTGAATAATAAAGATTTCAGGGTATTCATAGGTCTGGATAACAACAGTCTTCTTAACCAAGAACAAGTTGACGCTGTTACTAAAATTTCTAAACTACTAGTAATCTTAGGAAGAATTCTGCAATTGATAGGAGCTATCTTGTTATTGATTAGTTTATCATTTTTCTGAATTGAGTTAGACTACAATTCGAGCTTGTTTAGTCCGGTTCCTTTTCAATATTCATAACCACACGCACTCCTGCCGCGCCTTCCTCCTTCGCGAAAGAGGACCGAGGAGGAAGTTGATTTCCGAAGCGCCCAACAGGCGCGGAGCCGCCGCAGCGGAGCGAGGAGGACCAGCGGTGGGAGTGGCGCAAAGCAAAACGGACGACGTGGTGCCAAGCCCTGAGCAGCAACGCGAAACAGGACACTGGCAGGGCCCACAAACTCCTTCAGTCTCGATAAACGCTTTAAGTGATGAACAAGAAGCGCGTATCAATTCCTCAGGATATAATCCCTGAATTTGTGGGAAACCAGAAATTCCCCATGAAAACTAATTTACTTCTCTTTTTCCACTCGCTCTTAACGCACCAATGCAATAGTACCCGTCAATTGCTGTAGACTTCCATCAACGAGTTCTACCTCCAAGACGTAGGCAAATACGCTGGGGTTCTGGAGCTCTCCTTTGTATCGGCCATCCCAGCCGATGTTGTTAGCGTTGCCACGAAAATTGTATTGTTCAAAAACGACATCTCTATTACTATTGAGAATGCGCAAGCGGGTAATTTGCGCAATGCTTGATCCGGTATAGACGACGAGTACATCGTTCACGCCATCATTATTAGGGGAAAAAGCATTGGGAACAAAGATGTCATCTTTCAGAATAACCTCCACGAACAATTTGGCACTAGCGATGCAGCCATCACCGTCGATAATGGAGAGCGTCAGCAAGGTGCTTTCGGTAGGTGAGTAGATCGGGGTAGGGCACGATAGGCATGATAGGTGCGTGGGGTCGCTCCACATCCATTGCTCATCTCCATCCATGGAGCGGTTGCTTGAAAGGTAAATCCCGATATCTTCCCCATAAATGATTCTGATATCTGGCCCCAGGTCAATCAAAAAGTCATCGGGGCAGGTTGTCGTATCAGGGCTGGCCACCAAGTCTGGAAACCTATCTATACTGCTCGCCTGAAGGGAAAGACCAAAGGAGGCGAATAATAATACGAGGAAGAAGTGTGCGCGTGAGAAGAGCATGCGTTGGTGTTTTTTCTTAAAAAGCAGTTACAATTTAAGAGAGATAAGTGAGACGTGCAAATGAGCAGATTGCTAGCTTGGCTCAGGGTAAGAAAAATAGTCTAGCCAGTTGTCTGACGCATCTTGAGAAAGTGCTTGAAAAGAGATGCAAAACACCGAATAAAGAGCTTGGTTAGTCTTTTCTCTGGGTATGTTATTCTATATAAGGATTTGGCTGTCAGTAGAAAAAGATAAAAAAACTCACTTTTCACTTACCTCTAGCCCACTCATGGACATATACAGATGTATTACACCATATTCAATCTACTTATCATGACAACACCAATTCAACTTCATTTAGGAGAGAAGATTTATTCTCTGCTTGCTAAGCAACGATTTGCACTCTTACTTGCCACCTCTACGGCTGGCCGAGCGACGTCTTCATCAAGGCCTGTTTTTTTTGAGGAAGATCAGCAATGGTTGGAGTTAGTGGAGGAATCTGTTCAACAGAACTTGGCCCACAATAAGTATACCGTTAAGCAACT
>NZ_JBOEFX010000041.1:41181-41646 GCF_050633125.1 Lewinella sp. | reverse complement strand
CCATACAGGGAACACAAATACTACCATAGGCATCCAAAGTAGTTATCATGTCATTGAAGGTACAATCGTCACCATCATCACAGGGCAGTGTAGTTGTCGGAGCACTGCTACAATCACCGGGCGTGCCCATACAAGGAATACAAATACTACCGTCACAATCAAGGATGGTTATCATATCGTTGATCGTAGCGGGGTCGCCATCGTCACAGGCTTGTGTTGTCGATGGGCCAGTGCTACAATCTATTATCGTACCCCCGCCACAGGGAATACAGATACTACCGTCGCAATCCAATGTCGTGATCGTTTCGCCGATCGTACAAGGATCACCATCGTCACAAGGCAACGTCGTTGATGGGCCACTAGCACAATCCACAATCGTACCACCACCACAGGGAACACAGATACTACCGTCACAATCCAATGTCGTGATCGTTTCGCCTACTGTACAAGGATCACCATCGTCAC
>NZ_JBOEFX010000041.1:2733-41039 GCF_050633125.1 Lewinella sp. | reverse complement strand
AAGGCAACGTCGTTGATGGGCCGGTACTACAATCCACAATATTACCATCACCACAAGGGACACAGATAGAACCATCACAATCCAAAACAACCATGGTTTCACCTATCGTACAAGGATCGCCGTCATCACAAGGCATAATTGTACTTGTTCCTGTACTACAATCGACAATATTGCCGTCGCCACAGGGGATGCAGATGGAACCATCGCAATCCAGGACAACCATTGTTTCACCTATCGTACAAGGATCACCGTCATCGCAGGGCATGATGGAGGTCGTTCCGTTACTACAATCGACAGGTACTCCACCGCCACAAGGAATACAGATGCTACCGTCGCAATCAAGTGTGGTAATCGTTTCGCCGATCGTACAAGGATCGCCGTCGTCGCAAGGCAAGGTGGAAGTTGTTCCATTACTACAATCAACGATCGCTCCACCTCCACAAGGGATACAGACGGAGCCGTCGCAATCCAATGTTGTGATCGTTTCGCCAATAGTACAGGGATCACCGTCATCACAGGGCAAGGTCGTCGATGGGCCGCTGGCACAATCCATAAGTGTACCGCCGCCACAAGGAACACAAACGGAGCCGTCGCAATTGAGCGTAGTGATGGTTTCACCGACCGTACAGGGGTCGCCGTCGTCACAAGGGAGCGTCGTGGTCGCTCCAATACCACAATTTAAAGATACTCCACCTCCACAGGGAATGCATACGGAGCCATCGCAATCCAGGATCGTCATCATTTCACCAAAGGTACAAGGGTTGCCATCATCACAAGGGAGCGTCGTGGTAGGGCCGCTTCCACAAGTAACAGGGACACCACCGCCACAAGGAATACAGACAGAGCCGTCGCAATCGAGGACTGTTTCGAATTCACCCGTCGTACATGGATCTCCATCATCGCAAGGCATAACGGAAGTCGTTCCAGCCAAACAACCTGTACCTGAACACGTAACTAAGTCCGTTTCGATCGTTACTGTTACCGTATGCGCATAGGCAACATGTCCTGCATTAATGGCATTCTGACCGTCTATACACCCGGTATTATAAACGGGCACGATATCAGCACTAAAGTTTCCACCAAAATCGAAAGGATACACATTACAACTATAAGTCGTATTATATGGAGCGCCACCAGGAGGAAAATTAGGTTCACCTATTAAATTTGCAGTTGGGCAAGACCCCCCTGTACCGTTATAAGTACCACAGCCATAATATATATTATAATAAACCCGGGAATGGTCACATCCCGGCGGTATATTCGGCGTATAACTTTGGATGGTTATCGCTAAGCTGACAGAAACAATGCGCTCGCAAGGACTAACACTGGATCCCAGGTCAAAATCATGGTGATAACCTTGACTGTAAGGGCCACCAAATGCTTTCCTATCTAAGCCTATTGTCGCATCTCCCTCGTTTTGGGTTAAAACGATTGTCCTTTGCGCTATTGATTGGTCTGAAAAAATCAACACCAAAAAAAGCGTCAATAGAAAGCAAAGTTTATTGTTGATATGGTCCATATAATTTTAGTCAAGGCTGGTTAGCAGGCTGGATAAACGTCATTTAACAAAATGTACTCCATCCCTAAGTGATAAACGAAATGGTTCTTTGTCAAAAATCAGCTGCTCAATCAACACACCAAAATAGGTGTCAATAAGGAGCTTCATACCAAGCAAGGCTCGATAATTAAGATTTGACTATCATTTGCACGGCAGACCGTTCATAATCTTGGGTGCCGCTCATAAAAAACAAGTAATGGGGTTTAAGCAGGCTCCTTATCAAGAGGTCTTTCCGACAATTCCAAAGCTCTCATAACCAATGCAATTCGCTTGTTACTCGATGCTTTCACCTCAAAAGAAGCATACATTCTGCGCAAGGAAGAACTAACCCCTTCTACACTCAACGAGACTTGTTTGGCGATCTCCTTGTTGCTAATGGACGGATTACTTACCATCAATTTCAAGATTTCCCAAGAGGACATACCCAACTTAGCATTGATTGCTTTCTCTATTTTCTCTTTATCCAAATCTGCCCCACTCCTTTTATCAGACTTTGGTCTCGCCGCTTGCACCACTATTCTTTTCTCTAACTCTGCGATTTTCTTCATCAACTCTTTTTGCTTCTCCTTCGTTTGAAGAATTTTCTTCTTCAAGTATAGAAATACAACAACAAGCGAGAATCCCGTTACGATAAACAGGGACCAATACGCTATAGAGATTCCGACGATTAGCAGTTTCATATTTTACAAGCAAGAACAATAGTCATTAACAAAAAGAATGACAGCTTAGTATTTTGCCTACACAAGCCCAAGCGCAATATTATTCTTTAATGGCGCACCTGTACTATTTACCACTACATCAAGGCTACTACAGTTATTCATTGGCAAATCAGGACTACATCAGGACTACATCAAGACTACTACAAATGGCGTAGTGCAACGCACGAAGCCCGGTAAGCGGAGCGCGCAGGGACTAAGGATGGGAGGACTGCAAGGACGGACAGCCTGACGCCACCGAAGGTAGGCGGAGGCTCATTATAAGAAAGGGTGTAAGCGTTGATTTGACTTTTACTTGTAGCTGCAAACATCTCCGATATCCACTTAGCACAAGGGGTAAGAAGGGGTGTAGTGTTGGGAGGTATTTTGAGCTCGCCCCATTCGTTAAATTCATAAAATCGACGCATGGAACGAGCTATTTGCAGAGCGTATTGGTTGGTTTTTATTTATCCACCAAACACGACATCCAGCGATGCACAAATATGGGCGCTGGCTTCCTCAAGATCAGCTGTATTATGCGCTGCACTCACAAAACCCACCTCGTAGCCGGAAGGGCCAAGGTAAACGCCTCGCTGTAGCAGCTCGTGGTGAAGAACCTTGAATTTGTCCATGCTGGCTACGTCAATTTCGCTGGCTGCACGAATCTGTTTGCGGCTAAAGGCCACCCAGAAAATAGACCCTATGTGAGGAATACTGACTTCATAGCCATGCTTATCGCAATGCGCCTGGATGCCGGCCACGAAGTTTTTCGTCTTGTTGGCCATTATTTCATAAAACCCGTCGGCTAAACACTGCTCTAGCGCGGCATAACCACCGGCCATAGCTACGGGGTTAGCGGATAACGTACCTGCTTGATAGACCGGCCCTTCGGGCGCAACGTGCGACATGATCTCTGCGCTGGCTGCATAAGCGCCTACCGGGAAGCCGCCACCAATAATTTTACCAAACGTCATGATATCGGGCTGTATGCCGTAATAGCCAGCAGCCCCTTCAAAGCTCACCCGAAAGCCAGAGATGACCTCATCAAAAATCAAAAGGACGTTGTGCTTATCTGCTTTGAGTCGTAAAGATTCAAGAAAACGCTGGTTCTGTAGCAGCAGACCGTTGTTGGCCGGTACTGGCTCTACAATGATACAGGCAATATCATGGGCGTGTTCAACCAGTGTTTGCTCCAAAGCTTCTTCATCATTGAGAGGAAGCACCAGGGTTTCGCGTGCAAAAGAATCGGGAACACCAGCAGAAGTAGAAGTACCAAAAGTAGCCAGCCCTGAACCCGCTTTAACCAACAGGCTATCGACATGACCGTGGTAACAGCCGTCAAACTTAATGACCTTGTTCTTGCCCGTCACCCCGCGAGCGAGGCGAATCGCCGACATAACGGCTTCGGTACCGGAGCTGACAAACCTGATTTTTTCGATATAGGAATGGTTTTCCAAAATCAGTTGACCCAGCTGGTTACCCATGCGATTAGGGGTACCAAAAGAGGTTCCTTTACTGAGCGTTTCTACGACAAATTCACGGATACGATCATTGTTGTGACCATGAATGAGCGGCCCCCAAGAGCAGCAAAAATCGAGAAAGGTATTACCGTCTTCATCCATCATGCGGCAGCCACTCCCCTCTCTGATAAACAACGGTGGCCCAGACACTGACTTGAAAGCCCGTACCGGTGAATTGACTCCTCCTGGAAAATATCGCTTTGCTTCTTCGAACAAGGCTGCTGATGCGGTGCGGGTAATACGATTGGTAAATTCCATTCCTTTTATGATTTAATGCTATGACATTTTTTGCTTGCGCAAAGGTAAAGTTTTAAGGAGAGGACTTACCAATATGAATTGTCAGGGTTTGATCAAAGATTTTCGGTTTTAAACCACCAAGGGCACCAAAGGTTTTTTTGAGTTGAACCACCAAAGGCGCTTAAAGTTTTTTTGAACCATATGAGGGATTATAAGGACATATAAGGGGCTGGCTCAACAGGCTCAATTCGCGAATTTAGCAGACTAAACCACATGAGGGATTGTTAGGCGCATGTCGACGAAGGGTACAACCTCCGCCTAACAGAGAATTCAGTAGGTCAAATTCATGAATTCGACAGTTTTTTATATTTTTTTTAGATGAAGTATTGACATGGATAAACATTCATCGTATATTTGCGATATAAGATAATAAAATGGCAATTAACAAATCGAACATATTCCCGGAAGAGGTCCAAGAGCTGGCAGCATTGGCGAAGGCGCTGGGGCATCCGGCGCGGATTGCGATACTACAAGCATTGGCTCAGAAGCAAAGCTGTATTTGCGGCGAGATCGTCGAAATACTTCCTTTGTCCCAGGCTACTGTTTCTCAACATCTGAAGGCACTCAAGGAAGCCGGCTTAATCAAGGGAGAAGTAGAGGGTGTAAAATCTTGTTACTGTCTCAACTTGGAATACCTCAAAAGGATGAGTCCTCTTTTAAATCAATTTTTCAAAAATATTCTATCACCAGGCTGCTGCTAATAACTAAGACAAAAACAGTGTCAATGTAATCGTCTTTTAGTCAGTAGATTAATAACATTAACAATGGAAAACAAGCAAGAAACAACGGCCAGCTTACCGCTCGCCGACACCAACTGCTGTGCCAGTGATTGCTGCACAGATGACAATACAAACAAATCAGCAACGGAACTCAAAGAGCTGGTTCAGGAAAAATATGGTGCTATTGCTCGCCGTGCGGCCGGTGGTGGTTGCTGTGGAGATCAATCTATGGACTACAGTATCATGGCCGATGAGTATGACACACTAGGTGGCTATGCTCCTGATGCAGACTTAAAATTGGGTTGCGGCCTCCCTACGGAGTTTGCCAAAATCAAAGCTGGAGATGTTGTAGTTGATTTAGGGTCGGGTGCAGGAAACGACTGTTTTGTGGCTCGTTCTGAAACGGGTGACACGGGGCAAGTCATTGGTGTAGACTTCACAGACGATATGCTAATGAAAGCCCGGAAGAATACCCTCACCCTTGGATACAACAACGTGTCTTTTGTCAAGGGAGACATTGAAGATATTCCACTTCCTGCCGAAACAGCGGATGTAGTGGTCAGCAACTGTGTTTTCAACCTTGTACCCAATAAAGCTAAAGCTTTTTCGGAAACGCATCGCATCCTCAAGACAGGTGGCCATTTCAGTATTTCTGACATTGTACTGGAAGGGAATTTGCCTCAAGCCCTTCAGAAGGACGCTGAAATGTATGCCGGCTGTGTTGCTGGGGCCATTCAGCACGAAGAGTATCTGGGCCTACTTCGCCAGCAAGGCTTCAAAAATTTACAAGTACAAAAGAGAAAAGCAATTGTTTTACCAGAAGAAGTATTATCTCAACATTTAAGTGCCGCTGAAATTGCTGCTTTTAGCAAAGAGTTCGGCATCTACAGTATTACCGTTTACGGGGAAAAGTAAGTTCTCAAAAAAATGATGCAATATTGTCGTGACGAAAAGTTCCGACAACTTACTACAGCCGATCTAACCTTGTCGTTAGATCGGCTGTGTTTTAGATAGAGAAAATCATTAAGTATGACTTTTTCGTATTTTAGCGTCTGAAATAAATTATGATGAAACATAAATAACAAGTGAACGAACCTACTGATGATCAACTGGGTACAGCACTTAAGCAACAATTAGCACTCTTGCAAAAGAAAGAGCGCCACCTTAGGATTATCAATAATTTTGCGACTTCTCTATTGCGGCAAAATACAATTGAAGAGATTGTCTGGTCGATCACCACGAATGTAATTGCTAAACTTGGCTTCGTTGATTGTGTTATTTACTTACTTGATGAAGAACGACAGGTACTTGTACAAAAAGCCGCCCATGGCTTAAAAAACCCAGAAGCACATGAAATTATTAACCGCTTGGAAATACCATTGGGTAGAGGTATAGTGGGTCATGTAGCGCGAAGCGGGAAATCTATTATTATACCTGACACTAGCAAAGATCATCGCTATATTTTTGACGATGCCTTACGCTATTCCGAGATGGCTGTACCTATAAGCCTTGAAGGAAAGATTATTGGCGTTATTGATTCTGAACACCCTGATAAAGATTTTTTCACCCCCGATGATTTGTACTTGTTGGAAACCGTAGCAGCAATGTCTGCAAATCGAATCCTCCACGCTCAGACCCAAGAAAAGCTCCATCAGTATCGGATAAAACTGGAAGAACTGGTGGATAGTCGTACTCGTAGGCTCCGCCGACTTGTTCTTGATCTCCGCCGCTCTAATAATGATTTGGAACAATACGCGCATGCCGCATCCCACGACCTAAAAGAGCCTATTCGTACCATTGCAAGCTTTTTGAGCCTCATCAAACGCAGGAAAGAACAACTTTCCGAAGAAGAGGCCGCAGAATACATCGATTTTGCCATTGATGGTGCCCGCAGAATGGAACAACTACTCAATGGCCTGTTGGTTTATGCTAAAATAGGGGACCATAATCAAGAAATAAAGGCGGTAGATTTAAACCAGATCTTACAAAGTGTAACGCAGAACCTTTCTGTAATCATTTCAGAAACCCAGTGTACTGTTTCCTACCCTAAGCTCCCTGTAGTAGATGGTTTTGAAAGTTTGCTCGTCCAGTTTTTTCAGAACCTGTTGGCTAATGCTATCAAATTTAGACGCTATAATCACCCTCCAAGCATTAGTTTAAGTTTTGCAAAAATTGGCGACAGGTATCATTTCAAGATGCAAGACAATGGTATCGGCATTGAACCTCAATACATTACAAGCATATTCAAACTATTCAACCGTCTGAATAAAAAAGAAGAGTACGAGGGCAATGGCCTGGGCTTAAGCCTCTGCCAGCGAATTATAGAAAAGCATGGCGGCGAAATCAGTGTCACCTCCAAAGGCCTTGGGTATGGTTCTACTTTTAGCTTTTCTTTGCCTGCGCCCCAAGCTTAGAGCTTCTTAGGTAACTTTGGAGACAAGCACTAATTTTGCGGGCTACCTTCCAATTCTTCCAAGGTAACTACCGCACCAGCTGCAGTACCTAGCGGCAACGCAAACAGGAAGCCAACGACTGTCATCAGTAATACGACAAAGACAACACCATTGCCGATGGCGAGGGTACGGTTTGTTTTCACAAAACGAACACTTTCCCTAACGCCCATACGCCGCTCTAGTGTGTAATCGAAATTCCCAAACCCCGCGTAATAAGCTTGTACCAAGATGATCATTATCGGTACTAAAGGGCTAATAATCGGGACAATAATCCCTAAGATCAAAAGAAAAAGAGTGATCACAATCTCTCGAATGATGTTGCGCAAAGCTATTCTTAACCCTCGCACAAGATCGCTCAGCATCTTGGATAAACTGAAACTTGTTTTTGGTAATTCCGGGTACATTTTTTGTTCTAACCTTTCAGAGAGCAAACTCATAAATGGGGCAGCTATAGCCATAATGATATAGCGAAAAATAAGAAGCGTAAAAGCAACCAAGCTTATACCACCAGTTACCGTAGCTATTTTTTCGAAGGTCGCTTTTCCCCATTCAAAAGGATAAAAAGAAATCAACCAGCCGCCCAAATCGTCACTGACACCCCAAGCTGCCTGTAGCACAACGACTCCTAAAACCAGACTCAAAAGTACCGGAATCCAGAAATAGAGCCATAAGCCATGTTTGGCAATCAACTGAAGCCCTTTGAGGTAAGATGTTGCTCCTTTTAAAAAACTTTGCATGGTGAATTACTTAATAAGTGCGCAAAAAATAAGGTTTTGGCTTGTTATCCAAAACGCTCAGCAAAGTGAAAAAGTAAGGCCATAAAGACAAATTGATCCGCCCAAAGGCCTTACTTTTTCGATAGAATCCCTACAACTTAATCATTCATCAACAACAAATAGTCAAGCGCAAAATTGGCATATAACTCAACACCTAATTGCAAGCCCGATTCATCAATATAAAAATCAGGTGTATGGTGAGGAGCTGCCTCAGCAGGGTCTTGATCAGCAGGCATACCGCCTAAAAAGACAAAAAGCCCTGGGATTTCCTCCGCATAAAAAGAAAAATCTTCTGCACCGGTACGCGCTCGTGTGAGCACAACATTATCCACTCCAGCTACCGCCTGCATCGTTTTACCCATCGCCATCGTCAGTTCCGGGTCATTGTACGTAACGGGGTACCCTTTTTCAATTTCCACTTCCGCTGTTGCTCCTGATGCCTCTGCAATATGAGTGACTGTCCGGCGAATGCGTTCATGAATCTCGCGCTGCATTTCCGGGTCAAGGGTACGGATAGTACCAATCATTTCTACTTCTTCAGGAATAATATTGCTACGCACTCCTCCAGTGATTTTGCCAATACTAATGACCGCTGCTTCTTTGGTCAGCTCCGTCTGTCGGCTCACAATTGTTTGCAGGCCCAAGATAATTTGAGCAGATACCGTTATGGGGTCAACGCCCGTCCATGGAGTAGAGCCGTGGGTTTGTTTTCCTTTTACCCTTATCACCAGCCGGTTTACTGCGGCGAGGGCACCACCAGGTTTAAACCTCACTTCCCCGACCGGAGTTTTGGAGTTGATGTGTATCCCAAAAATAGCATCTACAGCGGGGTCCTTTAGTACACCTTCTTTCACCATCAGCTCTGCGCCACCTTCCTCTCCCGGAGGGGCACCTTCTTCCGCTGGTTGAAAAATGAAGACCACCGTCCCTGGTACTTCTGCTTTCATACCTGCTAGTATTTCAGCCGCGCCCATGAGCATAGCTACGTGGGTATCGTGCCCACAAGCGTGCATCACTCCGGTTTCTTGTCCCAGAAAGGTAGTTGTCACTTTGCTGGCGAAGGGAATATCAACGCGTTCTGTTACCGGAAGTCCATCCATATCGGCACGTAAGGCAACCGTTTTGCCAGGCTTGCCGCCCCGAAGAATTCCTACTACCCCCGTAAGACCTACTTCCGTACGAACTTCCATCCCTAAAGCCTGTAGATGTTTAGCAACCATCGCTGCTGTTTCAAATTCTCGGTTGCTCAACTCGGGATGTTCGTGTAGGTAGCGACGCCATTCTATAACTTTGTCTTCCATTTGAGTGGCCTGCTCGTGTACGAGTGCCTGAAATTCGCCCTGGCCAAACAGGGTGAAACCTATTAGGCATAAGCCAATGGCTAAAAGATTTTTCATACTAGTCGATGTTTGTAGTTTGACAGAAATAAATCACAAAACTTCTCTCTGTCTATTAATGACAGACAAGTTAATAGCTTGTCGGGAGATTTCATTTGGTTTGAAACGGATATCCCCTGTTATTCGAGGAAAAGAATTAATGCGAACAAGCGCTAAAAGATAGATGCGTCTTTTTTACGCCGATCCAGCTCTTGTTGGATAATGGAGGCGACCAGATGAATATTTCGGTAAACCGGAAATGTCCGCCGCAAATAAAAGTGGCCGCCAAGGGCCAAAAGTAGCGATACTGGAACCATCGCCAGGAGTAGAAAACTTAGTAATTGGGCATGACAAGCAGCGGCAATAAAGGCCACCGCGATCCAAAAAGAAACACTAAAACCAACTAAAAACAATCGGTGCTGCCATAGGCTGGCGATCTCTTTTTGTTCACTTACTTGTCGTAAAATAATACTTAACTCTTCTGTAGAATAGCTGTTAGCCCCGAACTCCATAATGAGTGCCAGGTCGTCATTACCGTCTTTTTCCAGACGCTGCAAGAGTCGTTGTAGAAAAAAATCTTTCATCCCCAATTTAGTCACGAGAAAAATCGTGAAATAAAATTAGGAAAATATACTTACTAAAGCAAGGATTAACAGAATATTAGGGCGTGAAATGGCCTATTAGACTTGTTCTCCTGGGATCATTTCGGGGGCAAATCGCGCCTCATCTTCCCACACTGTGCCTTTTTCAAGTCGCTTAGCTAAGGCTAGGCTCCTTAAAAAAGGCTTCGCGTGGTCAATAATGCATCAATTCGCTTCGCGGCTACTTCGTGGTTTCCTACCAACCTGCCCCAGCAGAACAAGTCTATTAATTAGGAAGATAAATAAAAGGGACACGATCAATTTTCTCCTGCTCACCTTTTAACGCTAAATGCCGGATGACGATCTGATGTTCTCCTGTCGATAATTCCAGGCCTGGAAAGAAATATTGCAAGCCCGGCTCTGAATCATGAGGATGGGTATATACCTTCATGATCACCTCTACAGGCTGGTCATCTATTGCTATGCTTATTTGCTCCTTAAAACATGCCAAACGATAGTTATAACGAGCTAAACGAGCCGCTTTGCGGTCGTCAATACCAGAAGGTTCTTTTTCTGAGCATAATAGAAAAATCTTCCTCTCTTCCCGTTCCGGGATTGGCAAAAAAAGCGTCAAATCAGCAGCAGAATGAATAACCATTGACGGAATTTGGGGGTTAATAAAGGCCAATTCCTGATCAATTGATTCCGTAAGATAATTGCTACTGTACAAACGGTCAGTACGTTGATCATAGCGAAAATAAACATCGTCCATCAAGGCCAAAATATGGGTACGCTCAAAGACACTACCCGAAATTATAGCGACACCAATCATAACAACCGTCATAAACTTCCAGTAGCGTTTGGTATCAAGATTGGTTCGGATAATAAAACTCAAGTAAGCATGTGGGCGAAAGAAAACGTTAGCAAAAACATATCCAATCCTTATCGTCAACGGGTAATGAATCTTCTGTACCCAAGCACGGTTCTGCAAAGCCTTACTATTCAGAGCTGCATTAATAAAAGTGACGAGAGCAGCTATTCCCAATAAAACCAACGATACTTTTAGTCCAGCTTCTTCGGTCAAAAACATGGCAGTTATCGTCCCCAATAATAACGCTAACCCAATAAGGCACCCAATACCTATGAAAACCATCACCAACATAAGGGCAAATGCCAAAATAGAACTCCCTACCCTATCCAATTCTCCATTAAAATCTTTAAAACTTGGAAATTGACGTAAGAGCTGGTCCATAAAATGGGGTGAATAAGTATCATTATCCCGGCGTATCTCCGGGTAGACACTCTCTAGTCCAATAGAAGCAATCCAAATCGAACGCACAATAAAGTGCCCTAAAAAGCTCATACACAAAACGGCAACCGCTATAAAAAGATAAAAACCAAGAAAGTAAGCGATATACATAAAACTGCCTGGAAGACTGAAGTAAAACCAATCGATAAGGCTCCTCACGCCGTCAAACAACTGAAAAGAACCGAAAATCGCCACCCCGGAAATTACCATCTCCGCCTGCCAACTTTCCATCGAGAGCCGTTCTAACCAAGACTGTTCATTATCTTGCATTGTATTTTGTTTATTGTACTCGCTTCGCTCGCGGTTTTTTGAACACGAGCGAAGCGAGTACCCCGCGAACGTAGTGAGCACCCACCGTGAGCGAAGCGAATACTACCACGAGCGCTAGCGAGTACAGTCACGAACTCGATTTATCGAGAGAGTCTCCCGTGAGCGAAGCGAACACTAAATATAATACAAAGATGCAAGATCAGTTTTTCCAAGACCTCAAAGTAGTAGAACTCGCCAGCGTATTAGCGGGGCCGGCAGTAGGTTTGTTTTTTGCAGAACTAGGTGCACAGGTTACCAAAATTGAAAATGCCGCTACTCTTGGGGATGTCACCCGTCGCTGGAAAGCCCCCACAGAAGCTGCCAACAAATCCGACTCGGCTTACTACCAAAGTGTCAATTTTGGAAAAACCACGCTACTCGTCGATCTAAAATCTACCGCAGGGCGCGAGCAGGTAGAGGCCCTCATCCAGGAAGCAGATATTGTTATCGTCAACTACCGCCCCGGAGCCGCCACAAAACTAGGTATGAATTATGATCGCCTGAAAGGAATCAACCCTAAAATCATCTACGCCGAACTCACCGGCTTCGGTGCCGATGATCCTCGCCTCGCATTTGATGTTGTACTCCAGGCCGAAAGTGGCTTTCTTTACCTTACCGGAGAACCGGGCCGCCCACCCGTCAAGATGCCGGTAGCTCTCATTGATATTCTCGCTGCCCATCAACTAAAAGAGGGCATTCTCGTGGCTTTGCTAAAGCGGGCACAAACCGGACAAGGCAGCAAAGTAAGCACCAGCCTCTACGCCGCAGCCCTCGCCAGCCTCGCCAATCAAGCAACCAACTGGCTCATTGCTGGCTTTGCGCCACAACGACTAGGCAGTCAGCACCCCAACATTGCTCCTTATGGCGATCTTTTCCGCACCGCTGATGGTCAGGAGTTGGTCTTGGCAGTAGGCGTAGAAGCCCACTGGAAGAAACTATGTGAGGTTTTGAAAATCCCTGCATTAATCAACGATGACCGCTTCGCTACCAATCCCCAACGGGTAAAACACCGTTCAGTACTCGTCCCGCTGCTACAAGAACAAATTGGCACTTTCGCTAAACGAGAGGAATTGTTAGTCTTATTCCAGGAAAACAACATCCCCGCAGGGGCCGTAAGAGACTTGCCTGATGTATTTGCACAACCACTAGCACAAACGCTCCTAGTCAATACTTTTGATGAAAGTGGCCAAGCTATCCAGTGTGTAAAGAGTGTAGTTTTTGAGCTTTCGGAATAGTGAGGAAGGAGCGCTTGGTACTTGATACTTAGATTGTGTCAAATCTAAGGTATGCTAGCATATGTATCAAACAGGAAAATGCCATAAAAGGCAGTTACTTAAAGTAAAATAGACCACGGGTTTAAAAACCCGTGGTCTATCCTGTTTCGTGGACTTCTCTCTTTTTCGTGCGCTTGCACCTAAATCCAATCAAAGTCCCTTTACCTAGTACTAAGTACTTTGTACCTTAAAACTCCAACGCCTTACGCAAGTCTGCGTTCGTCTTTGCCGGAGGAGTTACCGTTTCCAGTACCAGCTCGGCACCGTCATCGTGCAGTTGTTTTAGTTCTACACGAGAGATAGTACCCTTCTCATTTACCACCCACAAAAGGTTATCCGTTGCAGGTTCAATACCGATAGGAGCAGTGCTCGAAGCCAGGTATCTGAAAATCGTATTATATTCTCGGTTAACGACGTAAGCCGTGGTATTTTCGATGGCCTGTCCTCCTTCTGTACGGTACTGAATACCATGTACGGTAGAAGGCGCATCAATGGTCTGTGCACAGTTCCATACGCCAAATTCACTAACGACAAAACGATTTACTACCTGACGGCGGAGTTCTCCCGGCTGGCTTTGAAACTCTTGCTCCAAGCTCTCTTTTAAAGCCTCTTTTCTCGCCACAAACTCCGTCTGCAAGCGTTCCCGTTCGCTGCTCACCTCCTCTTCGCGCAAGGTGACCATAGCATCGTAAGTGGCAAGTTCACCTTGGTAGTTAGCCATTGCCTGTTGGTAGTTAGCTCCTAATAAAACAGGAGCTACAATCAAGGTTTCTTCATTATCCCGGTGCTGTAGCGTCAGCTCAAAGCGTTGGGTATTTAGGCGGCGTAACTTCACCGTTTCCCAGCTTACTCGAAACGCACGAGGGTCAACCTCTGGTGATTCGGGGGCTATTTCCCAAATGGTACCTGCATGTAGGTAGGCCAAATCTTCGGGTTGCAAATCACTGGCAGGATCAAGTGCCAAAGCACCTTGGGCAAAATCAAGTTCCAGCGTAGGACGGTTGCCATTGGCTTGCGTCGGTGCTACAGGTGCTGATGGCAATGGAAAATCCATTTGCAAGTCTTGCAATGCCTTCTCGTATTCTTGTTCCAGGTTACCCAACTCCCGCTGCCAGCGTTGCTGTGGGGTATTGGTACCTCCTGTAATCAAGTCTTCTTCTACAAATTGCAGCATATCTACATTGCTATACTGCCAAGTACGAGAGGCCGTATCCAATTGATATACGTGGTATTTAGGCAAGCTAAAGTAGTCTTTCACCACCACTTCACTACGCAGTTCTACCTGAATAGCTTTGCCGGGAGCCATCTTTAGGCGGTTGCCATTTTGCTCAGCATACACCTCTACCATGCCGGCCGAAGTAAGGTAGCGTTGCATCCCTACAGAATCGTAGGCCAACGGAATTCCAGAAACAAAAAAGTCGATATAATCATGCAATTCACGGTAATGAATTGCGACTTCGCCACCTACTAGTCGACCGCGATCATTCATAAACGCAGCAGCAGGAATCACCAAACGCGATCCGCTGGGGTAATCAATCACCCCTCCTTTGTGGGCGTCCGATACTACTTGCGCAGTAAAGGGGACTTGCAGCTCCTGCTGAGGCAGCGGGATGTGTACAAAGTCCTGTTGGGCAAAATAGTCCTCTGGGCTCAGTGGATTATTGCCCCCCAGAAAGGGTACCCAAAGCAGCAAAGCTACCGCAGCGGCCGCAGCCGTACTGAAGTAAATCAACCGCCGTATTCGGGCACCACCTGTGGTCTTAACCGCTGGCTGGGCTTCAAACTCGCGCAGCAAGGCATCAAAGTCCATCCGTTGTCGGATGTCTTCGCTGCCCGGCTCCTCCGGGTTTTGTTTAAAATTGTAGTTTCTTTCCATAGCTGACGCTTCTCAAAGGTCAAAATTCACTTGGTTTGGCTTGTTTTTAGCCGCTTTTTCAGTCGTTCCAAGATCCGGTAGGTCTTCACCTTGGCATTGCTTTCGGTAATCCCCAGGATTTCGGCCACCTCTTTAAAAGGGCGTTGCTCAAAAAACCTCAGTTCGATAATTTCGATATCAGAGGGCTTGAGCTGGTCCAAGGCTCCGATCAGGTCTTCTACCTGCCAAAGGTCTTCGTCCAATTCCATTTCTTCAGCCACTTCCCCCAGGGTATGATCCTCAACACTAACCGTTCGTTTATTGCGGGAATCGCGAAAATGTTGGGCAATTTCGTTACTCGCAATTCGGAACAGCCAGGCAGAAAAAGGTACACCGCGGTACTCATAGCCTCCAAGACGCTGTAAAGCTTTTAAAAACACTTGAGAAGAAAGATCAGCCGAGAGATCAGCATTGCTAGTACGCCGATAGACGAAACGGTAGATGGGCTCGAAATAACGTTCGTATAAAGGTCGGAACCGCGCAGGGTTAGCTTGCGCAGCCTGAATTTCAAGCCACTCGGCTTCCATTGCCGATGCCGACACCGTCTTTTGGGGTTCCGTCATGAACCTGTTATTGACCGTTTTAGTATTGTCGCGACGCAACGCGACGCTACTCGTCTGCAAGATACTAAACATCCCGATGCTCTGGGTTTTGATCTTTCATTCCTTAGCATAATGCAAACGAGGTTCGAAAGTAACAGTTTTTTGGGAAGTATTTTTTTGGGGCCATGCCGGTAGCGGCGTTGCTGTGCAAACACCACTACGGCACCAGGCTGTCTGTCGCTACCGCTCCGGCCCATCCTTTGTCCTCCTCCTTCGTCCGGCGTGCTCCGGCCTCCCGGCCTACGCACTGATCTTTGGATGGTACATCCCCGTGCTAAATTCGTGAATTTAGCTTATGTAGACTAGCGCCCTGTTCGGTGCAGTGCTAAATTTCGTGAATTTAGCCTATGCAGACTCGCCCTTAAATGTCCTTATAATCCCTCAATGGTTCAAAAAACCTATGTGCCTTTGGTGGTTCAAAAACCCCGAAATGCCAAATACGCCTCCACCACCGCCGCTGGAGCCTCCGTTTGCGGGTAATGCCCGATATTAGAGAGGCGTACCACATCGGCATTATTCACTGATTGCTCATAATAGTCGGCAACATGCCCGCCAGATATCGGATCGTAAGCACCATTAATAAACAGCTGAGGCAATTCTCCGCGCACAGTAGCACCTACCCAGCGAGGTTCGTGTACTTCCCGCTCCCGCATGTAGCGGATCAGCCGATGGAAAAGGTACTTGCCATTTTGGTGCTGAATGAGCTGGTAAAATTCATCTACTTCCTGCTCTGTAGCCTGCGTCGCCGGACCAAAGATGACACTGAAATTCTTCCGCAACTTGGCCTTGCTCAAAAATGGCGTAAGCAAAATCCCCAGCGGACTAGCTAAAGCATTTTGAATAGGGCGCGGATGATGGGTGCCGGGAAAAATCCCTCCATTCAGAAAGCATAAAGACAACAATTCTGCCTGTTTCGCCAACTTTCTCTCTTTACTTCGCTCATAATACCGCGCCAGCAACTCCTGAGCAACAGTAGCGCCGTAGTCATGTGCCAACAGATGGTAACGACCAATGCCTTTTTCTTTCAACAGCGCCTCCACCAAGTCGGCCTGATCCATCAGCGAATAGCGATATTTCCTTGGCTTATCCGACCACCCAAAACCAATAAAATCCAACGTGAGAACCGTATAGTGTGCTTTCAGCAGAGGCCATACCTTGTGCCAATCCCAACACGCTGTAGGAAAACCATGCAGCAATACCAGCACTGGTCCACTACCTGCTTGCTGATAAAAAATCTTTTGCTGCCGATAATCGAAATACTGGCCGGTAGAATGCCATTCTTTAAAGGTCATGGTTTGGTGGTTTTAATACGCCTGATACGAAACTATTTTGCGAGCCGTTGTAATATCCGTAATTTCGAGCAATCGTTTAAACTGGGTCCCAAATCCACATGAAGCAACTATCCACACTACTGTTTATTTTCCTTTTTTGCAGTACCCTAATATCCGCAAAAGAGACACTGTTGGCTGCAGATCGCTCGGCGGAGTTAGACCAACAATTGCAACTGCTCCTTCCGGGAACAGGTATCCAGGAACAATCGGTACGCGCTTACGCCAAAGAGCGTATCAGCGAAATGTTAACCAGCCTTGAAGCGCAAAATATTCGCAAAAAGAAGCCCCACAAAGCCTTGGCGATGCTAAGGGAAGAAATGGGCCAGCGTTTTCTTAAAAACCATCAGCCGTTCTCCAAAATTCAATTCTTCTTCACCCAAGGACAATACGACCAGACGACCGCTTCTGCCGTATATGCGATGACGCTAGACTACTTGGGCATGCAGTATCTTTTGCAAGTGCAAGGAACAGAAGTCTCCCTCTTGGTGGATGTAGGGAAAAATACTGAGCGTATCCGCGTAAAAGGAGCCTCTCCCTTAAATGCAGAAAACGAACGTCGCTTTCAAAATGCCTACCTCGAGGTTCTCCGTAGTGTAGGTTACATCCCCACTGCAGAATGGAACAACCCGCCCGATCAGCTTTTCAACCGTTATTACCTGGGTGGAGACCAACAATTGAGCTTACGCCAGTTGGCCAGCTTCCTCTATTACCGACAGGCATTACGCGCGTATGCTGATCACGCCTGGGCCAGTTCTCTCGACTGGCTTTATCAAGCCCGGCAGCTTCACCCCTGGCCAGTGCAGGAGGTTTTGCAGCGGGCCATCTGGTTGCAACTGGCCACCGAGGATACCAAGACAACAACGTCACTGGATTACTTGTGGAAAATATGGGAACGTAGCCCTGGTGCACCTTGGCAAGGACAATTGATTCACCGGTTCAACGAACTACTTCGAGATCACCCTGCTCCCAACAGCTGGGTGATAGACTCTACTTATGATGCCTTTAAGGAACGTTTCACTGATTATCCAGGCGCTTTGGGACAGCTAAGGGAGATTTACTATTTGCAAAGCGCACGTATGCACGCCCAGCAGGGAAACACCGTTAGCGTGATGAACTATATGGATAGTCTTTATCGGTACCAGCCCAACAATACTGCCATACACGAGGTGTTGGCAGGTATGCTCGTATGGTCGTTGCGTAAGGAACGGGAATTTGAATCAGGACTAGCGCGGATCACTGCGTACAGTAAAAAGTACCCTTTCCTGACCACCAATTCCTTATTTCAGGATCGTCACTTACTGTATCAAGCCGAAAGAGTACGCTACTACTTTGATCAGGATGACCGTATTAAAGGCCTGCATTATATGGAAGACTTCAAGCGGCTCGCCAAATCCAGCGGTAGAACACCGCGTTATGATTCGTGGGTATTGACGGCCTATCTGGCAGCATCAAATTATTACTACCGCCAAAACGACTACCGCCAAGCCCTCAATTTTATTGAGCAAGGCAGACAAGAGTCTCCCACTGATGCGTATTTGGATCACCGGGCAGATGTATTATTGAAATACCTGAGATAAAAAAACTACACCAAATCATCGTTCCGATAAATCGGCTCGGCAACTTTTTCTTTGCTAACCTCCTGCAACTCCAAATGATCGTCGATATTGACGCCACTTGATGCAAGCCGTTGTACCGGTGGAGCTTCCTCTTGATAATCCTGAGGGTCTTGATAACCAGGGGCAGACTTTGCCAATTCGCGCGCCAATTCGCGTTCTTCCCATTCGCGGGTACCCGCTTTGGTAAAGGGGAGGCCAAAAGTCCATAAATACTGGATACCGATGAGGGTGCCCCAAGAGATTACAGGGTATAAAAACCAAGGGTCGTGCGGACTATCAAGCATATTCATACAAAAGAAAAATATGCTTATTACCAGATAAATGGAAAAATGGCGAAAGAACCACTTCTTGGAACGCACCTTACGGCGCGCCTGCCGGACATGTTCCGGTTCGTTTCTTCTGTTTCGTCTCATAAGTCGGGAATTCTGAACCTCTAATATACTATTATTACGACTAAGCATTGGTCAAAAATTAACTTTCCTCTTTCGTTTCCGATTTTCAGCTTGAACAAACTCATCCCGACTTTTAGTACGGGATCGTTTATTACTTCGCTGAAAAGCGGAAGTCGGAAATTAATTCTTCGACCGTTACTAAACTAGATCATCATTGCGGTAGGACGGTTCTTTTTGCTTTTCAGCATCGAGTTCCCTCAACTCCAAGTGGCTGTCCAGATCCAGGCCAGGCTTCCTTCTGTTAGGGTTGAGTCGCTGCATTTCTTTTTCTAATTCACGATCTTCCCATTCTTTTGAACCTACGCCACTACCAGGAAGCCCGAACACTTTGAAATACTGAATAGCAACACCAATCCCCCAACCCAACATTGGCCAATAAAACCACCAAGTACCGGGGCTCGTAAGCATATTCAAGGTAAAGAAGAACCCTCCCATAACAAGGTAGGTCGTCAGGTGATTGTAGAAAGCTTTCTTTTCTTTGACGCGGCGGCGCGCTTGTTCAAACTGTTGGTCTTCGTTCATTGCGATTTTATATTACAATAGCTGTTTTATACCAAATCCTTGTCCTTCCACTGAGGGCGCTTGGGACGGCCGTATTGTTCACGGCTAGGCTCGTCTTCCATTGGATAGCTTGGTGTATCACGCTCTTCACTACCATAGATGCTATAACCTCTAAAGGCCAAAATAGCACCCCATATTACACTGATTTTCCACAAAACAACCCCTCCCATTCCAAGGATCATAAGTATAAAGATAACGAAATTGTAGCCGAAAAAGGAACGCAAACTTTTGCGAAATTTGGCCTCACGGCTTTCATCGTCTTGATAAGATTTATGACAAGCTTTCATCTCTGAATGTTTTTTGATTTGCTTCAAAGATGTCCCTAAACGGTACCTATAGGCTACTTTTTTCGACTGAATTGAGCAAAAAGGCTACTGAATTGATGGTTGATGGAAGCAGTTCAAAGTTTAGTGCTTCATTTAGCAGCATTGAAATAATCTTTTACTTCAGCAATGTGCTTTTCTTTTACTTCAAGGCTCAACCAGCTTGCTTCAAAGGCATTGATGGCCAATTGCATCAATTGATCCTTTGTTAGGTTTAAAGCTTTAGCTGTTTCGTAATAATTTTCATTCATGTAGCCTCCAAAATAAGCGGGGTCGTCTGAGTGGATGGTTGCTAATACCCCTTTCTCAAGCATTTTCGCAACGGGGTGATCCTCCATTTTTTGGATGACTTTGAGTTCTACATTACTCAATGGACACAAGGTCAGTGGTATCTTTTGTTCGACAATTCGTTGAACCAGTGCTTCATCATCCAAGCAACGATTGCCATGGTCTATTCTTACCACCTCCAAAAGGTCGAGCGCTTCCCAGATATATTCCGCAGGGCCTTCTTCGCCAGCATGCGCGACTAATTTGTAACCGTGGCTGGCAGATGCTTCAAACACCTTGGCAAACTTGCTGGGAGGGTTGCCCATTTCAGAAGAGTCTAAGCCTACCCCATCAATCCAATCTTTGAAAGGAAGAGAAGATTCAAGCGTTTTGAATGCTTCCTCTTCGCTCAAATGCCTCAAATAAGACATAATCAGCTTGTAGGAAATATTTAATTCTTCTTTGGCTTTTTCAAGCGCTTTATGAATACCATTAATAACAACAGCAAATTCTACCCCTCTATCCGTATGCGTCTGCGGATCGAAAAACACCTCTACATGAACCACATTTTGACTATGCACTTTGGTGAGGTAAGCCCAAGTCAGGTCAAAAAAATCTTGCTCATGGATCAATACTTGTGCACCTGTGTAATAGATGTCTAAAAACTCTTGAAGATTATTAAACTTATAAGCCCTCTTCAATGATTCGATGGAATCATAATCCAGCGTTATATTATTCCTTTTGGCTATTTCGAACATGAGTTCGGGCTCAAAACTCCCTTCAATGTGCAAGTGAAGTTCTGCTTTGGGGATGCCTTCGATCAAAGTTTTCAGGTGAGATGATTCCATTGAGGTGTAGGTTTTATATGCAGGAGAATTAATTATCGACGTAACAAAGGCCAGGCTAATGCCTCCGTACGGAGCAAAACAGTGTTAGTACCGTCCTTGGCAAGGGTATACCGATGGTCGTAAATATACCCCAAAGTCCATTGGGTTGCAACCCAAGAGCAGGTTTGATCGTTGAGTGATTGAAGTTTTCAGAGCAAGACAGCCTTAGAATCTCAATAATGCTTATTGGTCAGTGCGCAAGGCGGGGCCTGGAGCTCGGGGCCAGGATGGCGCAAGGACAATAGGATGGGCAGGAGCGGTAGCGACAGACAGCCTGGTGCCGTGGGGCGTTTGCACCGCAACGCCACTACCGGCATGGCCCCTTAAAACCGGGGTGCAAAGTCCCTAAACTTATGGTAAACTGGTCTTAGGAATAGTTGTTTTTGGCGAGAGCTGTTCGTATAAATACATTTATGCAATTACACAGAAGCTAAGCCCTCCCGTCTTATTGAACTAAACCTCCTTCAGTTATCGGCTATTTCACTATCCTTCTGCTCAAACAACTGCCGACCCCAAAAGCCAACCAAACTCCCAAGCCCTCCATATATACCACCAAGTAGGGCCGTAATGACAACCATAATCCAGGCATTGAGGCCTCCGAGCATATTACCAATACGGGTGGCCAGAATGCTGTCGTTG
The DNA here is from genome assembly GCF_050633125.1 of Lewinella sp. NCBI lineage: Bacteria > Pseudomonadati > Bacteroidota > Saprospiria > Saprospirales > Lewinellaceae > Lewinella > Lewinella sp. Next base: position 19,579 of record NZ_JBOEFX010000041.1, on the reverse strand, counting down.
TTGTAATTGAGAAAGCCACTGTAAGCGCCCCATACGATAGCACCAGCCAACAAACCATAGGCAAATGCCTTGCCTGCAGAGGCCACAGGAGCAAAAGCTCCAAACAGTAAGCCTGCAATAACAATCGCATACCAAGGTAAAAACTGGTGCAAAATCACCATCAATAAGATCAGCCCGAAAAGATAGAGTAGGTTTCGCATCCGTTAAAGGTAAGCTGCTTTTTTAGATTTTTCTGGAACAATAGTGTTACTTTTGGGATCCATATATTGCGCAAAAACCAAATGGAGTCTTCTTTGCGGTTTTTCCAATAACTGACACTTTTGAAATGAACCGCTTAGCCAGCTATTGAAAAAACGAAGACTCCATTTGGTTTTGTGCTGTTCTTTACATTTAACAACTGCCCCTACCATGAAACATCTGGAAGACATCAGCGCTAAAGTCAATGATCAGTTCGAATTCGCCAATAAAGATATCGACCAACTAGACTTCACACCCATTGATGATCGCAATTTTCATATCCTTGCTAATGGCAAATCTTATCGTGCAGAGCTGGTAAGTCGCAACTTCCAACGCAAGCGCTTTACCATCAAAATCAATGGCAGCAAATACGAGATCAACCTCGCCGATGCCTATGACCAAATGGTAGAACGCCTGGGCTTAGGCGCGATCAACACTACCGTGGTCGCAGATATTATAGCACCTATGCCAGGCCTTGTACTACAAGTAATGGCCAAAAAAGGAGAAAGTGTCACTGCCGGTCAGCCCATTCTCATCCTCGAAGCTATGAAGATGGAAAACGTCATCAAAGCCACTGCTGACGGTATCATCGCTGATATTTCCGTTTCCAAAGGTGCTGCCGTGGAGAAAGGGCAATTGCTGGTGAAGATGGAAGATTAACAAGAGGTCGGAAATCGGAAGTGGGAAATCGGAAATAGCTAGTAGCAACCTTCCATACTGTAATTCAAAAGCAGAATCTATCTCCTTTCTTTTCGTGTATCTCACTATTTCCGACTTCCGATTTCCCAATTCCGACTTCATTTAATTCCTAATTCCGACCTCCTAAATTATGTCTACTCGATTACCATTCCTGTACATCAAAACAACCAATGGAAAAGGGCGTGGAGTTTTTACGGCCCAGGAGATTCCCGAAGGCAGCCATATTGAATCTTGCCCAGTATTGGTGCTATCTGAAGAAGGCACTACACTTATCCACCAGACCAAGCTACACGATTATTATTTCCTTTGGGGAGACGAGGGGGAATCGGCCATTGCGCTGGGTTTTGGCTCCCTCTACAACCATTCTTCTGAAGCAAATGCTGATTATGAAATGGACATCGAGATGGAATCTCTTGAAATCATTGCCATAAAGGATATTCAGCCCGGAGAAGAAATAACCATCAACTATACCGACGGCGAATTCCACCAGACCGAGCTATGGTTTGAAGAGAAATAAGCGGAGTGCTTATTGGGGCCATGCCGTCGTTCCTCGGCACCAGGCTGTCTGTCGCTACCGCTCCGGCCCATCCTATTGTCCTTGCGCCATCCTGGCCCCGAGCTACGGCCTGTAGGCCTGCGCACTAGTTAAAAAGGTTCTTCGTCCATTAGGCGAAGAGCATACCCGCGACAAATCACGGGGAACCTCCAATACATAAGCCGCTCATTTGTAGCAGACTCTTTTTACTACCAAAGCCACTCTTTTCATAGCAGAATTCCACCCTTTCGTTCCAAGGCATCCTCCTTACTTCTTTAGGTCTCTGATTTTCCCTATTTTTCGATTCCGAAAATTCAGTCGCCAAATTCACCAACTTATGCCAAGTTACAGAAGCATTTACCTACTCTTATTCCTAAGTTTTGTCCTTTGCGACCAAGCGATGGCCCAACGAAAAAAACAAACCGATCCGGCTCCCGCCAAAGAAGAAACGCCTCTTCACTTGAAGGCTAGCACTTATTCTGCACTCGCTTTTCGCTCGGTAGGCCCCGCCGTTACTTCGGGGCGTATTGCCGACTTTGCGGTGCACCCCGACAACAAGGACGTTTACTACGTTGCTACCGCTTCAGGAGGCGTTTGGAAAACCGTCAACCACGGTACCACTTACACGCCTATTTTCGACCAGCAAAACTCCTACTCTATCGGTTGTGTCAGCCTCGATCCTCAGCAGCCCAGCACCGTTTGGGTAGGCTCCGGCGAAAACAACAATCAACGCTCTGTCGGCTACGGCGACGGTATCTATAAAAGCACCGATGGTGGCCAAAGTTGGGAACACAAAGGCTTGAAAACCTCCGAACACATTGGCGACATCATCGTCGATCCTACCAACTCCGATATTATCTGGGTAGCTGCTTACGGCCCCGTATGGAGCAATGGTGGCGAACGCGGCGTCTACAAAAGCACCGACGGTGGTGACACCTGGACTTGCGTAAAAGAGGTCAGTGAATATACTGGTTGCAACGAGTTGGTCATGGACCCACGCAACCCTAATGTCCTCTATGCTGCTTTTCACCAACGCCAGCGAAAGGTATTTACCTACATCGGTGGTGGGCCAGAATCGGGCTTGTTCAAAACCACAGACGGTGGTGAAACCTGGAAGCCCTTGAAAGGAGGCCTCCCTGGCGGCGATGTAGGCCGGATAGGACTGGACATTTCGCCTGTCAATCCCAATACTCTCTACGCTGTCGTTGAAGCTGGTGATAACAAAGGAGGGATCTACCGCACCGATGATGCCGGCGCCAGCTGGAGCAAGCAAAGTGGCAGATATACCAGCGGCAATTACTACCAAGAGTTGATCTGTGACCCACTTGATATTGATCGCATTTATATTACCGACACCTACTTTCAGATCAGTGACGATGGCGGCAAAACCACCCGCAATCTCGGCGAGCTCAACAAGCACATCGATAACCACGCCCTCTGGATTGACCCAGACAATACCAACCACCTACTCGTTGGTTGTGATGGTGGTGTGTACGAGACATGGGACCTGGCCGGAACCTGGCATTTCAAACCCAACCTGCCTGTAACCCAATTCTACAAAGTAGCTACCGACAACGCTACTCCCTTTTACAATATTCATGGCGGAACACAAGATAACCTCAGCTTGGGCGGCCCTAGTCGAACGACCAGCATGAATGGCATTGTTAATTCCGATTGGTTTGTGACCTCTACCGGTGATGGTTTTGAAACCCAGGTAGACCCTACCAACCCCAACATCATCTATGCCCAAGCTCAGTATGGTGCCTTGAGTCGCTATGACCGGGGGAATGGAGAATACTACTACATCAAACCCATGGAAGGCGAAGACGAACCCGCCCTTCGCTGGAACTGGGATGCTCCTTTACTGATCTCTGCTCACAACCACAAAAGGCTCTACTTTGGTGCCAACAAATTATTCCGCACTGACGACCAGGGCGATTCCTGGCAAGTCATCAGCCCCGATCTTTCTGCGCAAATTGACCGCAACACCCTTGAAGTAATGGATCAGGTGTGGAGCGTAGATGCCATCTCTAAAAATGGCTCTACTGATATTTTCGGCCAGCTGACGACTATTGCAGAAAGTAGCATCGACGAGAATATGTTGTGGGTAGGTTCCGATGATGGCCTCATTCACCTGACCACTGACGGCGGGCAAAATTGGCAGAAGATCACAGGTCTTGCCGGTGTGCCGGAAATGACTTACGTGAATCAGATCATTGCTTCGCAGCATGACAAAAACACCGCTTACGCAGCCTTCAACCACCACCGTTATGGTGATTTTAAGCCTTACCTTTTCAAAACCACAGATGCAGGCCAAACTTGGACCCCGATCCACGCGACCTTGCCCGAACGCGGAAGTGTATACACCATTGCAGAAGATCATGTTCAGCCCAACCTACTGTTCTGTGGCACTGAATTCGGTGCATTCTTCAGCCCTGATGCCGGGGAACACTGGATTCCGCTAAAAGCTGGATTACCGACGGTGGGCGTAAGAGACATGGAAATTCAAAAACGAGAAAATGACCTTGTACTCGGTACTTTTGGTCGTGGATTCTATGTACTAGACGACTATAGCCCTTTACGGGAAATCACAGCAGAGGCCCTGGCAAAAGATGCCGAAATCTTCACTATAAAAGATGCCTTGCTTTATATTGAACGTACCGACATTGGTCTACGGGACAAAGGTCACCTGGGAAGCAGTTACTTCACCACACCGAACCCCAAGCCTGGTGCGGTATTCACCTACTACCTAAAAGAGAGCATCCAAACGCTGGAAGACCAGCGGAAAGAAAAGGAGAAGGAGACAGACGATGACCCCTACCCTACCCTCGATCAGCTTCGCCAGGAAGATGCCGAAGAAGATCCTTATCTGATTTTCACCATCCGCAATGCGCAAGGAGAGGTTGTTCGTCACCTAACGGCGCCTGCCAAGAAAGGCCTAAAGCGGCTGACTTGGGATATGCGTCACGACACCCCCGCGCCGGTAGTTGGCCGGTATACGCCTGCTCCCGATGTGCTTTTTGGTTCCGCCGAATTGGGTCACCTGGCCATGCCGGGAACCTACACTGTAGCACTCAGCAAGTTTGAAAACGGCGAAGTCAGTAAGCTTACGGAACCCGTTTCTTTCCAGCTTAACTATTTGAACCAATCGTCCATGCCGGAAACGGATTGGGCAGAATACGATGCCTTTGTCCGCAAGGTTGCTGATATCCGCAAAGCCTTCAGTGCTGCCAACGATATCCGCCGAGAATTGTCGGGGAACCTCAACCACATCCAGTCTGCTATCCTCGATATGCCTGCTGCTCCGGAAGGTCTTTTGGCCAAAGCCAGCGAACTGAAGCTACAACTGAGTGAACTCAGCCGCAAAATGAATGGCGACAGAAGTCTTGCGCGCCGCCAGTTTGAAACGCCTCCAAGCATTGGTGGTCGCATTGGCCGCTGTGAATATGGCCTCTGGGATGTCACTTCGGCACCAACACAGGTATACCAGGATGCTTACCGTATTGCAGCCAAGCAATTTGGGCCAGCTCTCCGTGAACTGAAGCTCATTGCAAACGAAGTGGCCGCTTTGGAGAAACAAATAGAAATGAACAACGCACCGTATACCCCTGGCCGCTGGCCGGAATGGAATGAATAAAGACGTAGGAGTACAGGCGTTGCAATGCAACGCCTGTACTCCTAATAATCTACGTCTCTATCCCCATATTACACATAGCCGTTAATGTAACGCATCAATAAAAAAACATGATTAAATATATCTTTTCTTTCGCCTTTCTCTTACTTGCTTCAGGGGTTTCCGCACAGGAGGAGCCCTTGTTGCGTTTTCCTTCGCTAAGCCCTGATGGGCAGCAGATTGCCTTCTCTTACCAGGGTGATATCTGGACAGTGCCCACCAATGGTGGCGTTGCCCGCCGCCTGACGATTCACGAAAGCTACGAGAGTCACCCGCAGTGGAGCCCTGATGGTAGCCGTATTGTCTTTGAAGGTAACCGCTATGGCAACGACGACATTTTTGTCATGGACGCTCAGGGCGGAATGCCCCTACGGCTCACCTACTATTCCGGCAGTGACAATTTCCCGCAGTGGAATGGCAACGATGAAATCATCTTCATGAGTTCACGCATGTACCGCCAGGTAGAACGCGACCAGGAAGTCTTCAAAGTGCCCGTCACGGGTGGTACTCCACAACGAATGATGGATGCCTTAGCCCAAATGGCTAACGTCTCCAACGACGGTCGTTATGTGGCTTATGTGGCCGGCAATTGCCGCTTTGTGCGGGAAGTATACACCGGTCCAGCTAACCGCAACATTTGGGTGTATGATACTCAAAGAGGCAACTATATGGCGCTGGCTGCTCAAAATGCCCAGGAAAGTCATCCTGTTTGGGGAGATAACCAACAGTTGTTCTACCTAAGTGCTGCCAGTGGCCGCTATAATATCTACCGCAAAAACGGGGTACTGACCAAGGATTTGGCGCGGCCTTTAACCAATTTTCAAGACGAAGGCATCCGCTATTTTGATGTTAGTGCCAACGGGAAACAGCTCGTCTTCGAACGTGGCAATGGCATTTACACGCTACCTACCGATGGTAGTACCAAAGCACAAAAAGTAAATATTCAGGTAACCGCAGACTATCGTTTTGATCCTATAAAGCAGGAAAGCTTAAGTCGCGGAGCCACCGAAATGGCTGTTTCTCCCAATGGTGATTATCTCCTCTTTGGCGTACGTGGCGAGATTTTTCTACGAGTAAATGACAAGGAAAAGAAAGGCGTTGTGCAGCTCACGCGCCACCCTTACCGTGACCAGGATGCACAGTGGTTGAATGATAGCACCGTGGTCTTCATTTCAGACAGAGACGGTAATAAAGAACTTTACGTGCTACACTCTGCCGACGCAGACCAGCCCGACCTTTACCGTACTTTGAAGCGGACTGCCAAGCGGATAACAAATACGCCTGTTGACGAAGCAAACATCAGCCTTTCGCCAGATGGTACCAAAGTTGCCATCAACCGTGGACGAGGGCAACTCGTGGTCGCAGACATTACGGCTCAGGGTTTAAGTAACGAAAAAGTACTACTGGATGGTTGGTCAACAGCCAGAAGTGTACGCTGGAGTCCCGACGGGCAGTGGCTGGCTTATTCCCTTTCTGACCTGGATTTCAACTCAGAAATTTACATCCACGCAGCTGATGGTAGCCAAAAACCTGTCAATGTAAGTATGCACCCTCGCTCAGACAGCAGTCCTTTCTGGAGTGCTGACGGCAGCAAACTGGGCTTCCTTTCCATTCGTAACAATGGCGATTCTGACGTTTGGTTTGCCTGGTTACGGGATGCTGATTGGCAAAACACTAAGCAAGATTGGGAATGGGAAGAAGAGGAAGATGAAAAAACAGAAAAAGACTCTGTAACAGTCATTGACTTTAAAAACATTCACGAACGACTGGTCCAAGTAACCCGTCTGCCTGGAAATGAAGGAGACTTGGGCATCAGTACGGATGGAGAAACCTTCTTCTTTACAACAAACAATGGTGGCCGTAATGGTTCGCCCGGTGGCGGAGAGTTACAAAGCATCAAATGGGATGGCAGCGATGCCACAACCTTACTAAGTGATACCCGATTACGCAGTTTATCTGTAGGTACTGATGGTAAAACCCTATACTTGCTAAAATCTAACGGCACCCTGGCCAGCATGAAAACCGATGGTAAGAAAGCAGACAACCTCGGCTTTTCCGCAAATATGGCCATCGACCACCAACAAGAACGCCAGCAGGTATTTGACGAAGCGTGGCGAGCACTGCGGGACGGATTCTATGACCCCAACTTCCACGGACAAGATTGGGACAAACTCCGTGCAAAGTACGAGCCGCTAGCTATGTCTGCCTCTACGGAACAGGATTTCCGCGATCTTTTCAATACTATGCTTGGCCAACTCAATGCCAGCCACATGGGCATGTATGGTTCTAATCCTGAAGAAACCCAGCGAGATCGCACTGGTCTGTTAGGTCTGGAAGTAGAGCCTGCAACAAATGGCGTAAAAATCACCCGTGTTGTCAGTCGTTCACCTGCGAACCGGGAAAAGAGTACTCTCACCGTTGGAGAAACCATCGTCGCAGTCAATGGAGTGGCCATTTCAGGCAGCACCAACCTGTACAGTCTTTTACAGGGAACAGCCAATGACCGCACCCTATTGAGTGTCATTGATGCAGCGGGAACCGCACGTGAGGTCGTCATCCGTCCTGCGAGTAGCCTCCGCACCGAGCTCTACGAAGAGTGGGTTGCCGAACGCAAACGCCTGACCGAAGAATACTCTGGCGGCCGCTTGGGGTACATTCACATCCAGGGAATGAACTGGCCTAGCTTTGAACGCTTCGAGCGCGAACTCACCGCCAGCGGCCTTGGCAAAGAAGGCATCGTCATCGACGTTCGTTACAATGGCGGCGGCTGGACCACCGACATGCTCATGACGGTACTCAACGTTCGTCAACACTCTTACACGGTACCTCGTGGAGCGGTAGACAAGCTGGAAGGTAACCACCCTGATTTTGCGGACAACTACCCGTATGGAGAACGCCTACCACAGGCAGCGCTCACCAAGCCAAGCGTAGCGCTATGTAACCAAACCAGTTATTCCAATGCCGAGATTTTCTCGCACGCCTTTAAAACTTTAGATCACGGTACGCTGGTAGGTATGCCTACTTTCGGAGCCGTTATTTCTACTGGTGGACAAGGGTTAATCAATGGTAACTTTGTACGGATGCCTTTCCGGGCTTGGTACGTAAAAGCTACCGGAGAGAACATGGAACTAGGGCCTGCCGTTCCAGATGTAGAAATAGAAAACAGCCCAAACAGCAAGGCCGAAGGCCGTGATGAACAATTGCAGAAGGCAGTAGAAGTACTGTTATCGGAATTGAAATAACCTGGCTTCTTACAGGTGGGATTCACACGTAAAATTCGTGAATCCCACCCCTGACTAACCAAACAACAATGGAAGAAAAAGACCAGGAAAGGCCCGAACTAAAATGGTTGGATACCGCAACCCAGTTATTAGATAATCGATTCCGTATTCCGGGAACAGACGTTCGGTTTGGGTTTGATTTCCTTATTGGGCTCATCCCCGGTGTAGGTGACGTGGTTTCCTTGGGGATCAGTGGTATGCTGGTAACCGTGATGGCACGCAAAGGCGCTAGTGGAATGGTGATCGTTAAGATGCTATGGAACATTTTCTTAGATGCCATCATCGGAACTGTTCCGGTAATAGGAGACCTTTTCGACCTTTCTTATCGTGCCAACCGTCGAAACCTTGAACTGCTGAAAGAACACTACGAGGAGGGTGAACACCAAGGTAGTGCAACATTCGTAGTCATCATGGTGCTCCTGTTTGTGATCGGAATATTTATATCCGCAATTTACCTGATTGGGTGGATTTTAGGTACCTTTTGGGCTTTGATAACCGGAACAACATAATTGGACTCATTAGGGAGTATTAGCTAGGTCATTTCCTAACACACCCATTAACACAGATAATTTAAATCCTTTTTGTATGAAAAAATATTTCTGGCTATTGCCACTATTCGCACTATTGGCCTGCCAACCGGCTCAGGAATCACCTGAAGCTATTGAGGAACTAACCGTTCCAACTGACGACGAGTTTGTATGGAGCCCTGAAAGCTTCGCTGACAAAAGCATCGTCCGGTATCAGGTACCAGGCTTTGATCAATTAAGCCTCGATCAGAAAAAGCTGGTCTACTACTTAACCGAAGCAGGCCTTGCAGGTCGTGATATTATCTACGACCAAAACTATCGCCACAATCTTGCCATCCGCCATGCTGTTGATGCTATCGTAGCCAATTATTCTGGCCAACGAAACAATGCCGATTGGGAAGCATTTGAGCTTTACGCTAAGGAAATGTGGTTTGCCAGCGGTATCCACCACCATTACTCCAACGACAAATTCAAGCCCGGCTTCTCACAGGAGTACTTAGCTGGATTATTGAGTGACGTTGGCGCCAGCCTCACCGAAGAAGAATTAGCAGCCATTTTTGATCCTGCCAAAGACAATAAAAAGGTAGCTCAAGAAGGTGACGATCTGGTTTTGGCTTCAGCCGTTAACTTTTATGGGCCGGATATTACCCAAGCAGAAGTAGAAGCTTTTTACGCCGACTTGAAGGACAACCTGGAAGACCCGAGGGTCAGTATAGGCCTCAATAGTAGGGTTGCCCGTAATGAAGACGGAAAACTTTACGAACAGGTTTACAGCGCAGATGGCCTCTATGGTTCTGCCATCCAAGAGATCATCAAATGGCTTGAAAAAGCGGTAAGTGTTGCCGAAAACGAGCCACAGGCTGATGCTTTGCGCAAGCTCATCGAATACTACCGTACCGGCGACCTGGTGACCTGGGACGAGTACAACATCGCTTGGGTAAAAGCAACCAAAGGAGATATTGATTACATCAATTCTTTTATTGAAGTGTACCTTGACCCCATGGGACTAAAAGGCAGCTACGAGACCATCGTGCAGATTGATGACTTTGATGCCTCTTCTCGCATGGCTAAAGTCGCTGAAAACGCACAGTGGTTTGAAGACAACAGTCCAGTGCTGCCTCAGCATCGTAAGCCTACCGTTACGGGAATCAGCTACAAAGTAGTGACTGTAGCAGGTGAAGCAGGTGACGCCAGCCCTTCAACTCCCATTGGTGTAAACTTGCCCAATGCGAACTGGATCAGAGCAGAATATGGCTCTAAGTCTGTTAGCCTGGGTAATATCAGCCATGCTTATAGTGAGGCCAACGGGCCCGGCTTACTCACTGAATTTGCCAATGACGAAGAAGAAAAAGCACGTGCAACAGCACATGGTCAAATCGCGGGTAAAATGATCACCGCCCTGCACGAAGTATTGGGTCATGCTTCTGGTCAATTGGAAGAAGGGGTAGCTACACCAGGGGAAACCCTGAAAAACTACGCTTCGCCACTAGAAGAAGCGCGCGCCGATCTTTTTGCTCTCTATTACATCACAGATGCCAAGCTTCAGGAACTTGGCTTGATTGAGACAGATGAAGTGGGCAAAGCAGCTTACGATAATTACCTCCGTAATGGTCTGATGCTACAATTGCGTCGTATAGAACCGGGGCAAAACATCCAGCAAGCTCACATGCGCAATCGCCAGATGGTCGCTAGCTGGGTAATGGAAAGAGCCCTGGCCAGCGGTGCCGTAGAGATGCCCGTACGCGATGGAAAAACCTACATTGACATTAAAGACTATGCTGCACTGCGGACCCTCTTTGGGGAATTGCTACAAGAAGTACAGCGTATCAAGAGCCAAGGCGATTATGAGGCTGGAAAAACCCTTATTGAAGGCTACGGTGTACAAGTAGACCAAGCCATCCACCAAGAGGTTTTGAAACGTAGCGAATCGCTAAACATCCCGCCTTACGGTGGTTTCATTAACCCTCGATTGGTAGCCGTGCAAGATGCCCAAGGTAATATTACAGATATCAACGTGGAATACCCTGATGATTTCACCGAGCAGATGCTCGAATATGCCGGCAAGTATTCATTTCTGAAGTAAACCTTCGGAATAGGAGGTAGCACAGGTAGAGAGGGTAGAGAGATGGATTTCGCTGAAATCAATCATTCTACCCTCTTTTATTTTGAGTAGAACCAATCACTTTGTACGAAAAAACTTGTACAATAATTTGAACCAATAGAATCTTTATCGTAAAAAACAAGAAATACTTAACTTAGCCATTGAGTATTTATCTGCCGCTACAGGCTTGTTGATTGAATCAACCGAAATGAAAAAACTAAAAAAAATACTTTACGAAGTTTTTGTTTTAATTGTGCCTGTAATGCTTGGCGTTTATCTAGGTCTATTGGCAAATAATTGGAATAACGAAAGAGTAGACAAACAACAAACAGAAGAAGTATTACNNCAACATATTTTACGAGAGGTAAATAATAATGAGGTATCCATACTAGAATCGTTGGATTATTTTAAGCAATTGAGGGATAGCATTCATCAATTGGACAATCGAAACGCGTTACCGTCTAATTTTTCATTTTGGAAGGGACTAAATCCACCTCTATTAAAGGATGCTTCGTTCCAATCTGCATCCTTATCAGGAGTGCTTAGCAGGTTAAATATTGATTTATTGGAACAACTTACTTATGTATATAAACTTCAAGATGATTTAGAATTGCAATCCAATACTTATATACAAAGTGTTACAAATAACATCGGAGACGACAACTTTACCAACAAAAAATATTTGATTATTTTAGAAAACTATGCTCATGACCAAGTCAGTACAGAAGAAAAACTGGTCATAGAATTGAAGAAAGTCAAACAATTAATTTCCGAAAATTAATTCCCTATGAAGTGTTTATTAACTTTTAGCTTTCTTTTATTCCTTCTCTCTTGTTCTGAGCCAACACAAAAACATTCCGCACAGAACACTTCAGAAGGAATAAACTGGGCAATCAACAATTTCCCAAGTATTGATAAAGCTCCGAAGCATATGGTTTTAACACTAGGAGTCTTTCATTTTGACAGAAGCAGAGATGGTAGCGATGTTGTTGCCCAAAATCATATTGATATTGATACTGAACAGAACCAAAATGAGTTGAGTGCTATTATTCAAAGATTAGAAGACTTTAATCCGGCAAAAATAGCTATTGAGTGGCGTCCGGAATATCAAAACATGTTGGACTCGCTTTATCAAGAATATTTAGCCGGGAATTACAAATTGGGTAAGAACGAAGCATTTCAAATTGGTTTCAAACTTGCGAAAATTCTTGGGCATGAAAAAGTGTATTGTGTGGATAATAACCCACCATTACCCGAAAGTATTAATGAAATAGAGGACTGGGAAATCTATGCGGATAGTTTGGGACATCTGAAGCTATGGCGTTCCTACGACCAAGAAAATTTAAGGTATAATACATTCATGGATACCATTCAAAGGCACCTAAATGTTAAAGATTACCTTTTACTCATAAACTCACAAAAAAATGCAATAAGAACCAAACAACTTTGGACAACAGGTTTGGTAAATGTAGGATACTTAGATAAATATGTTGGCGCAGATTTACTGGGTAGATGGTACAAACGAAATGCTCGAATCTATGCCAATTCTAAAAATCTATTGAACCCCGAATCAAAGGAGAATTTATTGATCATCTATGGAGGAGCACATAAATGGATTCTGGATGAATTATTCCAATCTTCGCCAGATTTTCAAGTAGTGCAGTTTAACGACTTAATGATTAAATGAAAGGGCATACAAAGCTGCATATAGAGCTTGTTTAGCGGCCTGAGTAGGAACTCATTTAGCTGGTGCATGACACCGAAGCAAAGTATCTACCCACCGTCAAGCTAAAACTCGAAGTCTAACAAGGGCCTACGGCACTAGAATGATAATTGACAGCATGGAAGAAACAATTGAACAAAAGCAACACTTGCTAAAATTGTTTAGAGAGGGAATAGAAACTCTTTACCACGAATAATATATAGCGACAAGTAGATTCCATATAATGGAATCGCATACCCCTCTACCACGCCGGCAATTCCACAAAAAAGGTACTCCCCTGACCTGGTGTGCTCTCCAGCCATATTTTTCCTTGGTGTAGCTCCACTATTCTACGGCAAATGGCCAACCCGATGCCCGTCCCTTCAAAATGCTGCTTATCGAGGCGCTGGAAGATGTCAAATATTTGTTTTTGGTATTCTTTTTCAATACCAACTCCGCGGTCCTTGATTTGTAGCTGATAGCTTTTGCCGCTTAGCTGGCAGGATACATCAACCTCTGGAGCCTCAGCCTTATCAAATTTCAAGGCATTCTGAAAAAGTTGTTCAAATAAAATGCTCAGCAACTCGGGATGACCTTTAATTCTTTGTAATTGATGTATGATCAATTTAGCGGCGGGCTTTCCCTGCTCCTCTGCCTGTTTTTTAAAAACCTCCTCCAAAAGAGGCTTTAAATCAATAGACTGCGTGGTAGACTTGACCCGACTGGCCAAGTCTGTAAAGAGTTGCAAATCACCTAACAAGTCATTCATCTTCCGGGCCCCGCCCAGAATAAACGCCAAATATTCTTGCCCTTCCTTATTCAGTAAATCGCCTTGCTTGCGTTGTAGCAAATTGGCAAAAGCACCAATATTCCTTACCGGTTCTTTTAAATCGTGAGAGGCAATTTTGGCAAATTCCCGCAAGTCAGCATAACGGGCGGCCAGCTCTTTGTTTTTTACTTCCAGGGTGTTAGAAAATGCGAACTGTTTGCGGTAAGCACGAAACAAACTCCCTGCTAGCACCAATGCTAAAAGTATTCCACTGAGCAGCAATCCAAATAGCAATCGATTGTTTCTTTCTGACAATTGCTGCCCCAATCTTTTCTCCGCAGCTAATTCTTCTTCGGCTTGTCGCTCAAAAGTGTAACTTTCCTGGATAGCTGTGATGGCATCATTCTTACTTTTCTCCACCAGTGCCTCTGCTAATTGACGATAATGGGCTTGGTAATAATAAACTTGCTTAAAATCCCCCTTCAAGGCCGACAGTTGCGCTAATAACATTGCTGCCTCCGTTTGTAAATCCAGTGCGCCGGCAGCAGCAGCTAGTTCCAAACTCCGACGAGCATAATCTTCCTGTAAAGGAAGTACTTCTTCCTGATTGAGCATCATTAATCGAACGACCTCCTGCAAGCAACTGGCTATCAACCTACGATCTGTAGACTGTTCTGCAAAAGACAAAGCTTCCTCCCAATGTTTTTGGGCAGTAGCCTGATCGTCTAACTGTAAAGACAGCTTACCTAAACGGCCTTTGACATGAGCAATAGCAGTGACAAAATTTTCTCTACGAGCAAGCTGTTCACTTTGATCATAATACTGTTTCGCCTTCGAAACATCATCCATTTTCAAGGCTACATCACCAAGGTTACTTAGTGAATAAACCAAGCCCTGGATATCTAATAACTTACTGCGAATATCCCTCCCTTGTAAATAATAAACTTGGGCAGAATCGTAATTTTCCTGCGCAAAGTAGACGTTGCCAATATTATTGAATGAGCGGCCTAAGCCTAGTGAATCAGTAATAGCCCTTCTAATGACTAAAGCCTGAAGATAATAATCCAAAGCACCAGCGCGATCTCCCCTGGACCACTGAACCATTCCCAGAATATGCAGACCATCTGCAACCCCTCTGGGAAATTCAATTTGCGTTGCCAGCTCTATCGCCATTAAAGCTCGCTGACGTGCTGTATCGATGGCTGTATTTTTAAACCTCCAGGCTTCCTCATTATAGCGTTCTACAAGTATAGAATCCAAAACCTTTGCCATAGGCTTAGACTGTGCAGCTACGGTAAATTGAAGCTGCAAAAAGAGAAATAGCATCCACAGTTTTAAAATATTCCCCATAATTATCTTTCACACAATACAACAGACAACAAGATAACTATTTAGGCACTTCAGCGTATGGGAATTAGAGGCAAGTGACGGGATAAAGATAAGAATACCTTATTTCTATTAAAATACTTACAACTGCAAATATATAAAAAAGGCTAATGAATTTAGAGAGCGCGTTTTTTACTAAATATTGTGCAACAAATAAGTTGAGCGATTCCTAATTATTGCTTTTCCCTGGCAACTTGGATTGTAGCAAGCCACCGAAGACATTCATATCAGTACCTGTGGGCAAGACGGCAATTTCTACATTACCAGCCAATTCACGGTTTACCAGGAAGGAAGCATAAGTAGGGTTTTCCTGACAAAGGCGAGCGAGTTCCAGCTGTTGCTCAAAACCGACTTTATCCATTGCGCGCTGTTTTTCTACCGCTATCATTTCTATTTCGCGCTGCTTTTCTACTTCTACTACTTTGAGCTGGCGCAAACGATCAGCTTCGGCACCGGCTTGCGTACGAGCTACAGCGGCGGCGGTCTCTGCTTTGGCTATCTCAATCTTACGACGATTATTTTCTGTGCGGGCCTGGATGGCTTGCAAACGGCCTTCCGCCTCTGCTAGCGCTATCGCGACTTCGCCATCAGCAACTGCTTTTTTCTCATTGGCAGCAGCCTGGGCCAATGCCAATTG
Organism: Lewinella sp.; assembly: GCF_050633125.1. NCBI lineage: Bacteria > Pseudomonadati > Bacteroidota > Saprospiria > Saprospirales > Lewinellaceae > Lewinella > Lewinella sp. Next base: position 4,032 of record NZ_JBOEFX010000041.1, on the reverse strand, counting down.
ATTCTGCTTCTTAATTTGTTCTTCCCGCAAATCCTGTAGTCCGATGTCTTCAAGCGCTTGGGTAAAAGCTTGCGGAAATTGTACATCTAGTACAATTACGTCTCGTACCGTTAAATCTGGTTCTGGCAAACGCAGCAGTAAACCTTCTTTGACAGTAGCAATAAAATCATCCCTGCGGGTACTAAAAACAGAATCAACGGGCGCAAACTGATTGGTAATGTCACGGATAGTTTCCATGCCGCGAGCATACAATAGTCGGCCTAGTACGGTATCTGGTCGTGCAGGACCAACTTCAGAATCCTCGCCTTGCCAATAAACAGCAATAGAGATATCCAACGGGACACCATCTCCGAGGCGTACATCCGAGAAACTGATTTCGCTAATCTGTTCGGTACGTAAAGTCGCCGCTTTTTGGCCACAGCTGCAACAGAGCAAAGCAATAATTAATCCGATTAAAACAAATCCTAACTGGCGCATAGTAATGAGGTTTTCTGTGTGAAGAATAACTCAAAACTAGCATCCTCTATCCTTATTAATTAAGACAATGCGTAAGCGTAGAGGGTAAGCTCGTAGTCGTTAGCAGAGGTTGATTATTTGTAAAAAACGAGAAGTCCTGGGCTGTCAAACGGTAACAACTTGTCTTTTCCTAAAAAATTTCATCAATCAAATCCTTATTCAGCACCGCACCCGACATTGAACCCGCTGCTACTGCATTTGAAACAGATCGGAATAAGGTCGTATTATCACCACATGCATACACGCCAGGAATAGTTGTTCTTTGAAACATATCTACCTCAATATACCCCTGCTCTGTCAATTCACAACCTAGTTTTTCAGGAATATCACAATGCTGAACAAATGGAGCTTTGGCATAAATTGCCCTTATCGATTCTTTTGTTCCATCCTTGAAAAGGATGCTTTTTACCATGCCTTCATCATGATTAAACTCAAGGATTTCCTTTTCTATTATGCTAACCTTATGCTTATCTAATTGCGCTGTTTGCTCCTGTGTTAATGTCGACTTACCATTGGTGAATAGTGTCAAGTCATTTGTCCAATGCGCTATCATTTTCGAAAACTCATATCCATAATCGCCATTTCCGAAAACTCCAGTTTTCTCATTTTTTACTTCATAACCATGGCAATAAGGACAATGGAGAATAGAAATGCCCCAACACGGCGAAAAACCCTTGATGTCAGGCATAATGTCCTTTACGCCCGTTGCAAATAGAACTTTCGTACCAATAAAAGTCTCGCCTGACTGGGTCGTAATTTTGAAACCGTTAGACGTTTTCGTTC
>NZ_JBOEFX010000041.1:0-2712 GCF_050633125.1 Lewinella sp. | reverse complement strand
GTTCCTGTTTTTGCAAATCCACTGTGAAATTTCACCGTATCATATTTCTCAACTTGCTGCTTTGCCAGATTTGAAATTTCTTTCGGTGTTCTTCCGTCTTGGGTAAGAAAATTATGGGAGTGAGGAGTCTGTTGATTACATGGTTTTCCACTATCTATGACCAATACCTTGCGTAAGGACCTTCCTAAAGCAAGACTCGCTGATAGGCCAGCATAACTTCCTCCTATAATTATTACTTCAAATGATTGCGACTCCTTCATAAATCAAATGTTGATGGTGATTTTATTACACAGGCGAATGCATTACTGACCTTATCAGCCGTCCTTGCCTGCTTGTGAACCATCACAAAGGTAATACATTATTTCACAAATGCAACATTGTTGCATTTGTGAAATAATATCAACAATCACTGATTCCGCAAAGCATCCACCGGATTGCGAATGGCGGCCCGCCAACTTTGTCCTACAATAGTGAGAAATGCGATCAAAAGGGCTGTCCCGCCAGCCAGACCAAATACCCACCATTCGATAGAAATACGGTAGGCGAAGTTGGTCAGCCACTCTTGCATAACCCACCAACCCAATGGCACAGCGAGAAGCACGGCGATGAACACCAGCCACAGAAAATCTTTGGAAAGCAACAACACGATTCCGCCAATACTTGCGCCTAAGACCTTACGAATACTGATCTCTTTGGTGCGCTGTGCCGCCGCGAAAGTAGCCAAGCCCAGCAAACCAAGTGCCGAGATAAAGATCGTTAGCAAAGTAAAAAGCCATACGACTTGCGAAAGACGAGTCTCATTATCGTAAAAACTCGCGACGGTCTGATCCAGAAAAGTATAATCAAAGGCCGCTTCTGGCAGGTATTCCTGAAATAGGCCTGCCAGCTTCGGCAATATCGTATTCAGCGCATCCGGGCGTACTCGCACCAGCAAGAAATCAGGGCGCCCCTTGCTCTGATCATTATGCAAAACGTAAGCTCCAATGGGATGATGAAGTGATTCAAAATGAAAATCTTTGACCACACCGACGATTTGGGTGCCAGGGTCAAACAAGTTGCCAGGTGTTTGGCCGATAGCTTCTTCTGGTGTCCATCCAAAAATGCTGATTAGTTGCTCATTGACGACCACATCAATGGTAGTATCACCTTCAGCCTGAGTGGTGATGAATTTACCTGCCAATAATTCTAACCCCAACAAATCTTCGGAACCAGGCTCGGAAAAGTTTGCCAATACCCGGTGAGGAATCTGCGGATTGTCCGGGTCAGAAATGGAGTAACCACTGGTACCTATACCCGGAAATGCTTGCGCTCGGGCCACTTTTTCTACTCCTACTTGTTGGGCGATATTCTTTTCTAATGCCGTCTTACCAGCTTCATTATCAGAGCCTGCCAAGTTGATAGCTACGACGGCGTCAACACCATAGCCAAGCTTTTTCTGCCCCAGATAAGTGATCTGTTTTTGGCACAGCAAAGCCCCTGCAATGAGCGCTATACACACCACAAATTGACCAACTACCAAGACCTTCCTAAAAATCGCGTGCCCACTCCCCTGCCGCGCTACGGGTTGGAGCAATTGCTTGGCATTATTCATTCCCAAAGCAAGTGCCGGATAAATGCCAGCAACCAGCGTAACCGTCAACCACGTTATAGGAATTGACAGCCACCAACCATTTTCCAGTAACTGTTGCCACTGCAAATCGCGCTGGGTAAGTCCCGATAAACTGGGAGTCACCAATGTCAACAAACCAATCGAAAGTACAACTGCCAAACCGGTGAGCAATGCCGTTTCCGTAAGAAATCGACTAACCATGTGCCGGGTAGACGCACCAATGGCCTTGCTAATGCCAACCTCCCGCAGTCGTTGTTGGGAACGAGCCGTCGTCAGGTTGATGTAATTGAAACAAGCGAGCAGTAAAACCACTAGCGCCAAAATCCCCATCAAACGCACCTGTTTGGCATCACCAAGCCGGGTGGCATACCCTTGCAGTACGCCCGAGGAATGCAAGTGGATATCTGTGAGTGGTTGCGCCCAAAGGGAAAACCAACGATTTTCGGGTGCTATTGCATTTTCTAATACTCCCTGTATTTTTGAATTAATATCTGCTAGGTCAAAGCCAGGACGCAGCAGCAAGAACGTTTCATAACTCGCATTGCTCCAATACAAGCGATTGTATGCCCAGCCTACCGAGCTAAAAGAACCGATAATATTTGGTTGCCAAGAAGAATGGTCTGGGAAATCGGCGAAAACGCCTGTAATCTCTACACTTGATTCGTTATCAATCAGCAATTCTTTGCCAATCGGATTTTGCTCACCAAAAATTCGTTCTGCGGTACTGCTGTTGATCATTGCCGTAGCCGGACGGTCAAGTACCGTGGCACGATCCCCTGCAACCAGCGATACGTCGAACACATCGAGCAAGGTAGAGTCTGCCCAAAAAAGGCGTTCTTCTTTCAACCTTTTATCGCCGAAAGCTACCGAGGCTGTGCGCCCAAAATTATGGTGCAGCAAACGTACGAAAGCCTTCACTTCCGGCATAGCCTCCGCGAGAGCAGGGCCTGCTATGTTGGGCGCAGTGGCCCAACTCTCATCCAAATCTCCGTCTGCTACCTTTAGGTTAACCCTTACGATCTGGTCTGCATAATGATGCTGGCGATCAAAGCTGTACTCTTTTTGTACGTATAAAAAAAGTGCCATCGCTGCCGTCATTCCCA
>NZ_JBOEFX010000040.1:0-6356 GCF_050633125.1 Lewinella sp. | reverse complement strand
ACTGCTCGTGTTTGCTGGACACGCTACCTTTGGATCGGTCTTGTCTTCAGCAAAAATGTCGCCCCAGCAGGTGTAAACTAGTTCACCGGCAACGAATACGTCTACAGAATAAGTATGGCTACCACAACCAGAGATAGTGTTAGTGTTACCACCATCAACAGTAACAATGATCTCGTCTGCACAATCGTAGTTACCCGTCAATACCATTTGAGGGCTAATCTTAGTCGTACATTCAGTACCTAGGGTTACATTCAGATCACCAATACAAGCAGGACCGAAGTTTTCTACTTCAATCACTGTTTCTACGGTCTGTGTACATCCCCGGTAAGCAGGTGTTGTTCCTCCATCAGGAGAAATACCACCGTTGCCATCATCGGCACCAATGTAGGTCATCACTACGGTATTAAGACCAGAAGGCAAAGCCGTTGGGTCGAATACAGTAGCATCAACTCCATTAATAGTGAAAGTTACACCATCAGGTACTGCTGGTCCATTCACATCGTCATCATCAGTGCCACCAAGCGTGATAGCACCTTCGAAATTACAGTAAATCGGATCTAATTCAGGATCGAATACTGGTGTTGGGTAAGCACAAGCATTGCTAATCATGAAATTGAATCCTACTGCCTGGCCATTGATGTATTGGTCAACTACAAGGGTGTATCCAACATCATCGGCATGGTCAAAAGCGATAGAGTAATGCATGTTGGCATCGTAAGTCAAAGCATCGCCTGCAGCAACACCAATAGCGCCAGTAGCACTAATCACTCTGAAGTCAAAACCAGCAGGTAAAGCAGCACCCATTGGGCCAGTAATCGCTACGATTTCACCAAAGGTGCCGTCGTTAGGATTGGTATAAACACCCGCACCTGCATCAAAGATGATTGGTGAAGCATCGTCATTACAAGAACAAGGATCAGTGATATCAAAGCCACAATCCTCTACAACTAAGGTTGAGGTTGCTTCGTACACACACTCCAACTCACCCGCCAGGGTATACGTAACCGTGTATTCCCCTGCTGCTAGAGCAGTTAGGTCTACATCGAAAGTCAGACCATCACCATTATCGGTAACACCCTCTCCACTGTATACGCCGCCTTCTGGCGTAGCTCCGCCAGTAAAGGTATAGCTGAATTCAGCATCACATAAAGCCGACAATGCAGGGAATTCTACCGTTGGCTCATCGAAGGTGCTTTCACACGGTACGTCAAAGACGTAAGAAGTATTCTGATCTACCCCATCAACTACCGTAATTACACGATTGGTGAACTGACCTTCACAACAAGAAACAGTACAAGGGTCACCTACATTGAAATTCTCATTGATTTCATTCGCCATACCTGGGTTGATGATAAACTTGAATTCTACATCGCCAGGCTCAAGGAATACCGTTGTACAGAAAATACTTCCTCCTTCTTCTTCTGGCATCATTGGGTTAGCGAATGGATCAAAAGTCGAGTTAGGGAAAATACCAAACACATTTACCGTACCTGTAGGCATGATACAACCGATATCCACACAGAACTCTACATTCGCTCCCGGAGGAGGCGTACAAGTTGCGTCACAGCTATTAAAGCCAAAGGCTACGCTATCGTCTACACCATCAACCACCGTAATAACACGATTGGTAAACTGATCATCACAACAAGATACTGTACATGGAGCACCCGGATCAAATTGTTCTTCCATACCATTGAAGAGGAATTTGTATTCCTGGTCACCAGGAGGAAGGAAGATCGTTCCACAATAGATTCCGTCACCATCATCATCGGATAGGTAATTACAAGCTCCACACCAACTGTTGAATGCACCAAAGATGCTTACATCCTGTACATCTGGCAAACAAGTTACATCTACACAGAACTCGACACTAGCACCCGGCACACCGCAATCTGCTTCTGGAACACAACTTCCGAAAGCATAAGTCAACGTTGCTGGCGTACCTTCTACAACAGTATAGTCGCGCTTGAAACCACCAGCTCCATTGGTAGCACAGGCCTCACCACTAAGGTCTTCACTGAACGCTCCGTTCGCAGAAGCATAGAAAAAGCCGAAACGGATATCTCCAGCAGGCAGTAATTCTGTACGACACCAAGTGGTAGTAGTACCTACACGCGTCAAAGGTGAACCACCAGAGTTGTAACCATTAAAGCTGGCTTGTAACCCTTGAGCTGCAAAACCAGTTTCGTCAGCTTCACATTCAAAATCTACACAGAATTCAATTTCTGTCAATACCTCAGCACAGTCTGATGCTTCATCACAGCTACCGAAGGCATAGGTCAGCGTTTCAGACACACCGTCTACAACCGTATAGTCGCGCTTCCAACCACCACCACCAGAGCTAGCACATCCTTCTTGATCCGTAAGATCTTCCGAGAATGCTCCATTGGCAGAAGCGTAGAAAAAGCCGAAGCGGATATCTCCAGCAGGTAATGACTCTGTGCGACACCAGATGTTATCGCCAGTATTCATCAAAGGTGAACCACCAGAATTGTAGCCATTAAAGCTCGCCTGTAACCCTTGAGCTGCAAAACCAGTTTCGTCAGCTTCGCAGCTAAAGTCTACACAAAACTCAATATCGGTCAAACATACCGCCGCTTCATCACAGCTTTCCCACGCATAGGTTACCGTTTCATTCTGACCGGCAACGACCGTATAAGAACGTTTCACCTCACCATTAACGGTACTTGTACAAGCTTCTCCGTTCAGACCAGCAAGGTTTTCAGGGCCACCAGCACCAGCGGCAGCTGCATAGAAGAAATTATAGCGTACTTCTCCGACAGGTAAAGTCTCTGTACGACACCATATATTATTACCAGTATTTGCCAAGGGCGTAGAGCCCGAATTGAAGCCATTGAAATCAAAACCAATCGCTTGAGCAGCAAAACCAACTTGGTTCGCCTCACAGGTCAAATCTACGCAGAAGGTAATGTCTGCGGTCGCAGGTGGCGCAGATACTTCGATTTCTGCTGCCCAACCTGGTCTAGTAATAGAACCATCTGAGACAAAAACAAAATTAATACAACCACCTACGGTAGAGGTAATTACAGGAGGTAAGGCAATATCATCGTAAATACCATTACCCGAAGCAGCACCCGTTACAGTTAAATCATCAAAACCAGACTCTGTATTGAAGCTGGAGAAAGTAAGACTAATCGTTCCACCAGCTGCCGCACAAAGCGTAGTCGTAGAGTTTTCATTAATACTGTAGTTACTACCAGGGCCTCCAGAGTCGGTATACAATTCACCTCCAAAGAAATCTACTCCTGCAGTAAGCGTTTGCGCTGCATGAATAATAACTGGTGGTGGTGGTGGCGGTGTACCAATCTCTACCGTTGCCTGCCAACCTGATCTGACAAGAGAACCATCAGAAGAGAAAGCGAAGGTAATACAGCCACCAGCGTTTACCAGAATATTTCCTAAGGTAGAAACATCAGAGTAAGTACCATTACCGGAAGTTGCCCCCGAAATAGTGAGAGGATCGAAATTACTTTCCGTATCAAAGGCTGTAAAAGCAACGTAAATAGGATCAATTGCATTGGCACATAAGACAACCGTGCCACTTTCATTGTTTGAATAATTTGCACCACTACCACCAGAGTCTGTGTAAGACTCTCCGCCAAAGAAGTCGGTTCCAGCAGTGAGTGTTATCGAGCCCGATGTGGGCTGTACAATTTGTGCAGTACCCCAAAGCGGGACTGCCAGCATGAGCAATAAGCCTAGGCCGTATTGCCATGCTCTTTTTAGCGTAAAATTCGCTTGTCGCATAAGATTACAATTTGTTATAAAAAATTAAGGTCGTTTCAAATATGATCAATGCATAAGGCGCAAACACCCTATCCACTTAAAATTTAATTTTCCCCAACTAGGTCGTCAAAAACAATACTTCATTTGTAGCGACGAAAATAGTAACATTGTCACTAATCGTCAATTAATAACCCCAGGTAGAATTTGGCCTAAAATGCCAAATTCTACCTGTTCCTCCTATTTCAGCACCACCACTTCTCCTCTCTTGGTCAGGAAGGTGCCGTCTACTAGTTCAAACTCTACTACGTAGAGGTATACGCCGGGGTTTACGCCCTCTCCTCGGTAAGTTCCGTCCCAGCCAGATTGGCTGTCGTTGGCCGGAATATCGCTTTTAGAAAACACCGCTCCTCCCCAACGATCATAAATCTGGAAATTGCGGATGATCTTCACATTGGCACCCGCATAAACCACGAAGATGTCGTTTACACCATCGTCATTAGGCGAGAAGATATTCGGGATGTAGATGCGTTCCGTTCTGTCTACAAGAATACGAATCTGATCACTTATTATACATCCGTTTTGGTCAATCACGGTAACAGTATAGATAGTTTGTTGTTCAGGAGACACAAAAGGTTCCAGACAATCCGTGCAACTAAGGCTCTCGTCGAAAGTCCAGATCACGGTATCAATCACAGCGTTTGTCGTGAAAGATAACTGAATGCTATCTCCCAGTACAACTTCATCATCTGTACCTAAATCCAGGAAGAGGTTGTCTGCTGGTAAAATGCTAATATTCGTAGTAGACTCACACCCTTCAGCATCCTGAATAGTCAGACTATATGCTCCTGGCGAGAGGTCAACAAAAAGTACATCTGTGACAAAAGCACCATCATTGAGCGAAAACAAGTAGGGTTCCTGTCCGCCAGTTACAGATTCGATACCAATACTGCCATCGTTGTTTCCAAAGCAGCTTTCGTTGGTCGTGTTGACTACCGGCGCCAGATCAAGGTTACATGGTGTTCCCAAACAAGGAATACAAATAGAGCCATCACAGTTAAGAATCGTTTCCTGGTCATTGAAGGTATTGGGATCGCCATCATCACAAGCTTGCACCGTAGTCGGGCCATTACTACAGTCAATAACGATTCCGGCGCAAGGCACGCAAATACTACCATCCGACAATAGAATGGTTTCTACATCATTAATGGTACAAGGGTCGCCATCGTCACAAGGTAAGACTTGCTCACAACTACCATCCGTGCCGCATGGCGCAGGGGCTCCAGTACAAGGAATACAGACCGTACCATCGCTATTAAGGACCGTTTCTTGGTCATTGATCGTACAAGGGTCATTATCATCACAAGCTTGCACTGTCGTAGCGCCATTGCTACAGTCTACGGGTTCTCCCATACAGGGGATGCAAATGCTGCCATCACAATCAAGAATGGTTACGGTATCGTTAATTGTATTGGGATCGCCGTCATCACAAGGGAAAGTCGTAGAGGGGCCGGTGCTACAGTCTATTATCGTACCGCCGCCACAGGGAATACAAATACTGCCGTCACAATCCAATGTCGTAATCGTTTCACCTACTGTACAAGGATCGCCGTCGTCACAAGGGAAGGTCGTCGATGGGCCACTAGCACAATCTAATGGCGTGCCACCTCCACAGGGAATACAAATACTGCCGTCACAATCCAATGTCGTAATCGTTTCGCCTACTGTACAAGGATCACCATCGTCACAAGGCAACGTCGTTGATGGGCCAGTGCTACAATCTAATAGCGTGCCACCACCACAGGGAATACAAATACTACCGTCGCAATCCAATGTAGTGATCGTTTCACCTACTGTACAAGGATCGCCGTCGTCACAAGGGAAGGTCGTCGATGGACCGCTGGTACAATCTACTACCGTGCCGCCCCCACATGGAATGCAAATACTACCATCGCAATCCAATGTCGTGATCGTTTCGCCTACTGTACAAGGATCACCATCATCGCAAAGCAAAGTCGTCGATGGGCCACTAGCACAATCTAATGGCGTGCCACCTCCACAGGGAATACAGATACTACCGTCGCAATCCAGCGTCGTGATCGTTTCGCCTACTGTACAAGGATCACCGTCATCGCAAGGCAAAGTCGTCGTGGGACCGTTTGTACAATCCAATGGCACACCCATACAGGGAACACAAATACTACCATCGGCATCCAAAGTAGTTATCATGTCATTGAAGGTACAATCGTCACCATCATCACAGGGCAGTGTGGTTGTCGGAGCACTGCTACAATCACCAGGTACCCCCATACAAGGCACACAGATACTACCATCACAATCAAGGATGGTTATCATATCGTTGATTGTAGCGGGGTTGCCATCGTCACAAGCTTGCGTCGTAGTGGGGCCTGTTGAACAATCGACAATTATACCACCACCACAAGGAATACAGATACTACCATCGCAATCTAGCATCGTGATCGTTTCACCAACAGTACAAGGGTCGCCATCGTCACAAGGCAACGTCGTCGTGGGACCGTTTGTACAATCCAATGGCACCCCCATACAGGGAACACAAATACTACCATCAGCATCCAAAGTAGTTATCATGT
>NZ_JBOEFX010000039.1:103614-140287 GCF_050633125.1 Lewinella sp. | reverse complement strand
TAGTTTCCATTCAAGTATAGGGGAATCTTTATCAAGTTATCTCCCCCCATAAACCATCCCCACATGAGGAATTCCATCTTCCAGGTAGATTTCGCCTACGGGGCTGAACCCTACAGAACCATAATAGCCCTGCAAGTGAGCTTGTGCGGATAACTTGATGGGGACCTCTCCCCAAATAGCTTTGGTTCGCTCAATAGCGGTTGTCATAAGGGGACGACCCAGCTTTTTGCCACGGGCAAAGGGTGCGGTAATCACTCGGCCAATAGCGGCGTAATTTTTGTAGCTACTTCCCACAGGAAGCAAACGGACGTAGGTGGCTAAAGCACCGTTTTCCGTAAGGCCTAATAAATGGTAGGCTTGCTGGTCATTGCCATCTGCGTCGAGATAAGGGCAATGTTGTTCTACAACAAAAACCTCTTGACGTAATGCGAGTAGTGCATACAGTTGGTCTTTACTCAGGTCATCATAAGAAAGGCATAGGTAGTTAATCTTCATGTTTGTAAGTTGTCTGATGGCTATCTTTCAGTTCTAGTGGTATTATTTCACCAACTTGGCTCGATAGTATTGCTTACTTGAACCATGTTGCAAGCTGAGGATATAGTTTCCTTGTGGTAGTTTCTTTATGTCAAGTAAGGTTCCCGGAGTATAAGCCATTTGGCTTACGAGCTTTCCTGAGGCATCTAAAATACGCAGACTGTAAGTTCCCTCTGGTAAATCAATGCTGATGCTGTTTTGAGCAGGGTTAGGAAATACTTCGACGGCTAGAGGTGTAGATGTAGGATTTCGGGTGCTACTTGTCGGCCCCTGAGCATCTACGAAATGGGCTAATAAGCGTATGTAAGCAGCCTGGTAAGAAATAGAAGGCTCGGTGATTTCCCAGGAGTTTAGCGGATAACCATCGTTAAACTCCAGGTAACTTTTTAGGGCAGGTTGGTTAGCGGGAGGGGATAAGGTCGTTACTGAAAAACCGGGGTTCGGCCCACCAGTGACGTACCCAGGCGCAGGGCCTTTGGCAGAGGTAAGTGCATTGTCGTATTCGGTTTGGTCGTAAAACCAAGTGTGGTAGATTTCATTGACACAATGATCCGCTCCCAGGTCATACATGTTTGAAAGCATCACCATGCCCAATGGGTTCAGGCCATGAAAATAATGAAGATGCTCGGTTCCTTTTCTGATCATGCTTGGTGTGTCGCCGTCTAAATTTTGTGCTGCCAGACTGAGGTTAAGCGCAGCGTAATAGGACTTTGGACGATTGCTTCCCCAGTAATACGACCAGGAAGGCATGAAACTCCGATATAGGTCGTTTTCTTGCCAACCGAAAAAGCCATTCCAGTTATTGTTTACTGCATTCTCTACGGAACCGCGAATATTTTGCTGGATAACAGCATCGGCATTGCTTAGGCTTAGGTAGTATAAATAAGCATCTTGTTGAAATAAAACATCTCCTCCCCAATAGCCATTCGAAAGAGGGGCGATCGTTTGGTAATGGTCTTGAAAGAATTGCTGATAGGTATTATCGTCAGTTAATGCATAAAGATATACTGCTGCGGTAAGTAGCGACCTCAATTGCCCATCGGCATTGTTGTCAGCGTCGCCAGCAACAATGCTACCATCGTCACAGTTGGTCTCCAAAGTTCCGGCATTAAAGTGAGGGAGAACATAGTTGAATGCTTGTATGGCCTGACTTTGTAGTTGGTTGGTATAAGCCTCATCAATGTCACTAAATACGAGCGCCGCGTGCGAAAACATACTGGCTACGGCTGCTGAAGCGGCGGTGCAAGTAGGGCCATAAAATCGTTGATCTGTATTGGCACTGGGGGGAGAGCTGGTGTTGTCACTATAATTTGAACTGCCCATTTTGATGTGGGTGCTACCGTCTGTATTGACCATTTTTTGCAACCAATCCAGCTCCCATTTGGTCTCATCCAGGATGTCGGGGCGATTATTGCCGCTCTCGGGGATGTTCCAATCATCGCCAAAGGCTTGAGGGTTTTCCTGAAAGGCGGTCAATAAATCATGAATTGCCCCTTCTGCAAAGGTGACATACTTGTTGTAGTCGCCAGCATCGAACCAGCCTCCTGACAGTTCTTTTTCCAGCGAAGCATTTCCCGCATCATAGATGTAACGACAATTGGCATCCTGTAATGGGTTCATGAAATTTATGCCATCCGTCCAATCAGGTTCTGCGGAAGGTGCTGATTTAGGCGCATTGCAACGGTTGTAGTAAAACATTCGCCCAGCAGCGTGCAATACTTCCCGGTAAGGGTTTTCGATAACTTCAAATGTGGCTGATCGTTCGTCGTTGGTCGCATCGTAGAGGTAGTAGCTGCCTTCGATGGTGAGGTCGGAAAAGTCTACCCACCAGCCCCGGTCACCGGAGATGACGTCCAATTCGCCGTTGTCATAGCTGGTTGGGCTTGCCGTCATTACGATTTCATCGCTCAGAGCGTCTCGGATTTCCAGAATATTGGCTGGGGTGTAGGTATCGGCAGCGTTAAACCCTACTTGTGGGTCACTCAATACGGCCACTTTTTCTGCATCAGGCCAATAACCGAATTGATCGATATGGATAAATGTGCTGGTTTGGGCAGGAAGAAAAATGGCACTTACGAGTAAGCAGCTAAGTAATAGGATGCGAGGCATGGTAGGAACATTTTTTAAACAGCGGCTAAGTTACCAACTTGTAACAGAACAGTAAGCTTGATTTTAGTTGGACTTTTGCCGGAAGTCCAGCTAAAAAACCTATTTTGCCTACATAGAACACTAAAATCCTACTATGGCCAAAGTTTATAAAACGCCCGGTGTCTACATCCAGGAGCAAAGTGCTTTCCCAAATTCGGCGGTGCCCGTTTCTACGACTGTTCCTGCTTTTGTGGGGTACACCGAAAAGGCGGTCTACAACAAAAAAGATGTAGCGCTTAAGCCTACCGAAATAACTTCTTTGGAAGAATTTATAAATTACTTTGGTAATGCTCCTAAGACGACCTATTCCATAAAGAATATTCGACAGCAGGATCCGAATAGCGTCTATGAAATACAGCTCAAAAGCAATCGCTACCTGCTTTTTTATAGTATGAAGTTGTTCTTCGCCAATGGCGGAGCAAATTGCTATATTGTTTCCGTAGGCGATTATAGTAACCCTGTGACCCAAAACGACCTAGAGAAGGGGATAGAAACCCTTGAACAAGAAGAGAAGCCGACAATGCTGGTTGTGCCTGATGCGGTGCTTTTGGAAAAACAGGAATGCTACGCCGTACAGAAAACCATGTTGGCGCATTGTGGTTTGCTCCGCAGCCGGGTAGCCATTCTGGATATCTTTGAAGGCTTCAAAGAGAATCGCCCCGGCGACGATGTCATTACGAACTTTCGGGCGGGAATTGGTAGCAATCACCTGCAATGGGGCGCGGCCTATTACCCTTGGGTAGAGACGACCATTGTAGCTGCCAATGAAGTTGATTTTATGAACATTGACAATGGATCGTTGGTTGCCCTGATTGAGATACTCAAAGAAGATATTGAGCTACAAGTCAAGGCTGGCCTGCTAAAGCAAAAGCGAGCAGACCAGGTCAATGGAATCATTGAACAACTTCGGCCAACGAAGGCTATTTCTTTAGCAAATAGGAGTAAAGCAGACGGCAATAAACTGATTTCTAAAAAAGAAATTCACCAAGGGTTACTGGCTGTTCAGTCGATTTATAAAAGGATCCTGCAAAGTATACGAGAGCATCTGAATCTGCTTCCTCCCAGTGGTGGAATGGCTGGTGTTTATACGATGGTTGATAATACCAGAGGTGTATGGAAAGCCCCCGCAAACGGTTCTATTAGCTCCGTCGTAAAACCTACAGTAAATATCACCAACCAAGAGCAGGAAAATCTCAATATTCCACTCGATGGAAAAGCAGTGAATGCGATTCGGACTTTTCCTGGCAAGGGAGTACTCGTATGGGGAGCGCGCACACTGGATGGTAACAGTATGGATTGGCGCTATATCAGCGTACGGCGTACGGCTATCTTCATTGAGCAATCCATAAAATACGCTGCTGCGGCTTTTGTTTTTGAACCCAATGATGAGCCGGTTTGGATCAACCTGAAAGCGATGATCACTAACTTTCTCACAAATATTTGGGCGCAAGGTGCCTTGGCGGGAGCTACACCGGAAGATGCTTTCTTTGTGAAGGTTGGCTTAAATTCCACTATGACTCCGGAGGATATCCTAAATGGATGGCTTAGGATAAGCATAGGTGTAGCGGTTGTAAGGCCTGCCGAGTTTATCATCATCAACCTTCAGCAGAAAATGCAAACACAATAAAACAAGACCCACTATGGCTAAATCCCCGCTCATTGAATCCCAAGATCTTGTCTCGTTAAGTGTACTCATCGAAGGCACCGCATTGGATGATACGTTGGCTGTTAATAAAATAGAAATCACTAGTAATATTGGTGAAATGCCTTCGGCGGCCGTTGCTTTTAATGTTCCCTTTGGCAGTGCTTTGAAGGCTGCCATGGAGAAGCTTTCACCTGGAAAGAGTATTGATATCAAACTAGGGTATCAGCATGATAATCAATTGGTCTTTTCAGGAATTATTACCAATCAGTCGACCGAAAGTACCGAGTTGCAATGGTTGACTCTTGTTGTTCAGTGCTACGATAAAGCCCTTGTGCTGGACCAGGTGCAGGATACTCGGCTTTTTAGTGATCTTACCGACACGGAAATTATTAACACCTTAGCCAAAGAAAGCGGGCTACTTACGGAAGTAGATGATACCAAGGTCAAGCATCAACGACTGAGTCAATTTCAAATGACAGACTGGAGTTTTATTCAAGCTCGAGCTAAGGCCAATAACTTACTGGCTTACGCCGAAAATGGGAAGATTTTAGTAAAAGCAAATGCTATCAATAGTGAGGCCGACCTATTGCTTACCCAAGGCAAAGATGTGCAGGCGTTTAAACTGAATACTAAAGTAAACGAATTTCCAAACCTACGGATTGGTGCAAGGAATATACTGAGAAAAGGAGGGAAAGGTGCTAAAAAAATAAAACAAAAACCTAGCAGCATAAAAGGCGCTACTACGGCGGTTACAGCTTCAGGAGAGCTCACCTTTATCGGTAATGCCTCACCACGCTTGAACAGCACCATTGAGCTAGCTGAATTTGGAGAGCAATACAACGGCAAACAATTGATTACTGGCTTTCATCATCTGGTAGAAGAAGGCCGCTGGGAAACAACTGTTAACGTTGGGCTAGAAACAGCGGCTGCCGCAAAGGCCTCCTCTCAACTTCCCGGAGTACTTCCCGGAAAGGTTTTGTCTCTTGAAGGAGACCCCCTTGGTGCTTACCGTATTTTAGTAGAGATTCCAGCACTGGATACTACAGGTAGCGGAGTCTGGTCACGCTTGGCTAATTTTTACGCTAGCACAGGGAAAGGTGCTTTCTTTTTACCGGAAATAGGGGACGAAGTTATTCTGGGGTTTGAGGAAAATGACCTGGGCCAACCCGTTATTCTGGGCGCGCTTTATAGTTCGGAAAAGGCTCCGCCATTCTCCATAGAAGATGATAATCATCTAAAGGGCATCCTTACCCGAAGTGGCCTGAAACTGGAATTTGATGATGACAATAAGCAGTTGACGTTAGCTACGCCAGCTAGCAATACCATCGTGTTGTCCGATGATGAAAGTAGCATCGCCATCAGCGATCAGCACGGCAATCAAATCACTATGGACAGTGATGGAATCAAAATCAAAAGTGGCAAAGATATCAACCTGGAAGCGACGGGTAATATCAACCTGAAAGCAAGCCAAAGTATTGCTGCGAAGGCTTCAGCGGGCAATTTAACAGGAGAAGGAGTACAAGTACAGCTTAAAGCCCAAGCTAGCTTTTCTGCCGAAGGAGGAGCACAGGCAGAGGTGAAGTCCGGTGGAGTAACTACTGTCAAAGGAAGTATGGTCATGATTAATTAAGCATCAAATTGTTTTCTGTAGAACTAAAACTAAAAACTTATGCCACCTGCAGCAAGATTAACAGATATGCACGTTTGCCCAATGCAAACGCCGGGAGTACCTCCAATTCCACACGTAGGCGGCCCGATTGTGGGGCCTGGTAGCCCAACGGTATTGATCAGCGGCATACCCGCTGCCGTATTAGGTGATATGTGTACTTGTGTGGGCCCGCCAGACAGTATTGTCAGAGGTTCCGCAACAGTAATGATTGGCGGTAAACCTGCCGCGCGGATGGGGGATATGACGGCTCACGGAGGAAATATTGTAATAGGTGACCCAACGGTAATGATTGGGGGTTAATAACGAAACAGCACAACTTGTCATGGACGAAATTAAAGATGCCTTATACATTAATAATGCCGGCCTGGTAATTTTGGCACCCTATCTTCCGCGTTTCTTCGAGATGCTGGAGATGATGGAGGGCAACTTTTTCAGGACGGAGGGCGACGCAGAGCGGGCAGTACACCTATTACAGTACTTGGCCACTGGCCAGCAAGAAACGCCCGAGCACCTTCTGGTTTTTAATAAAATTCTTTGTGGGTTACCCCTGGATCACCCGGTACCTTCCTTTGTTGAAATCACGGAATCAGAAGCTAGTATTGTTGATTCACTCTTAAATGGGGTGCTGCAGAATTGGGATAAGATGAAGGATTCTACGCCCGAGAATCTACGTGGTTCTTTTCTTATCCGCGATGGGCGTTTGGAGGAAAAAGGAGAACACTGGGCCCTTACGGTAGATAGCAAGGCTTACGATATGTTGTTGAACTTCCTGCCATGGACGATCTCTATTGTCAATTTGCCTTGTATGAAGAAGCGTGTAGAGGTGGATTGGAAGACAAGTATGGGGTAAAGTAGCCTCTTCTCAAAACGCAAACCCAAACCCAAGCCGCATCTTCAGAAATTCCCGCTTTTCGATAATGTTATTCGCTTTGCTAAAGGACCACTGTGCATTTGCATCAAGCAAAATATGCCAGTTTTTACCAAGGTAGTATTCGGCTCCCAGTATGCCCCAGGCAGCTTCGAGCAGGAGTTGCCTGCCAAGAAACTTAACCTGTACGGTAGTTTAAAAAAAAATGGTTGCCTGAGTGGTGTTCGAATAAGGTAAATAAGCCAAAATTTCTCAGCGATTAATATGGCCTAGTAGAACACGGATTAAACTGGATTTTACGGATTATTCAATAAAAAAAAACAGTGTTGATCCGTTTAACTCCTGGGAGTTTGCGACGATCACCGAAGGTAATCCGTTCGATCTGTGAGCTATCCTGTTTAATTTAGTAACTGTTTCTCCAACCAATCTCGCTCCAAAATATCCGTGACCGGAGGGAGGTTTTTAGCAAGTTCCTTTTTTCTTTCTTGTTCAAAATCAGGAATCTTAGCCATTTGGCGCACTACAGTAATAAATGCTTTTACCTGCGCTTTTAGACTCGGTTTTGCCAGTGATTGCCGGTAAATATAAACGCGATAAGCTTCCAGAAAATGGAGGAGTTGTTCAATCTCCTCACTCTCCCAATATATTTTCACCAACAAGTTTTTAGCGGCAATTGCCAGTAAAAGGTCGCTTAATTCCAGCTGGTTAAGTAATAGCTGAGCGGATTCATAATCTCCTTCATAATACTTGGTGTGAGCCAGGTTGTAGTGATAAATGTTTTCTTGTGCCGCCGTAGGTAGGTAGGCTCGGTATTTTTCAAGAAAATCAGAAGCCCACGTGATGCGACCTGTTCTTAAACCTACCGTGATGAGGTTGCTATAGCGCCAGGGGGGCAAGAATCCATGCTCTAACAACATCCCCTTTTCAATGAGGTGCGTATTCAGATCGAGATAAAATTCATAATACAAAGGATCATTGTGTAGCCTTATCTGTTGGGTGCAGTGGTTGAGTAAATACGTGTAGAAGTTTTTCAATAGCGAGGGTGGAGTGGCCGCTTCATGCGCTTTGAGCAAAGCGCGTGCTTCGCGAAAATACGCCTCTTCGGTAGCAAATTCTACCATTTTTAATACCGCTGAATAAAGCTTAATGATCACCGCTCGTTGATAGGGAAGCTGCTCCGACCAGGTTTTTACATCTTCTGCAAGTCGCCGTTCATAGGGAATATCGAGTACCAGTCCGGCGCTAGTCATCTCCAGTAGGTAGGGTAGTTTTCTGGCGAGATAAGCATGGTCCAGCGCATCGGCAGCAGCCTGTAATTCCGGATAATGAATTCGCTCGTAGTTCGTGATTGTCCGAAATTCGCTTTCCTTTAGTTCGCTCAGGTATTGCCAGTAATCAGCATCTTGATAGGGGGCATTATCCAGGTGTTTTTTTATCCGTCGTGCGGTGGCTAGGTAGTGTTTGTCGAGTTTTTCTTGCTGATAATACTGTAGCAAAAGAAGCTCTCGCCGTGGAGTATCATGGAGCACTTGATCGATAACAATACACTGCTCCAACTCTCGCAGAAGATCACTACTGCGGTAAGCAAGATTTTTTATACTGATTCCCAGAGATTTAGCAACGACTTCTTTTTTTAGTTGATCTCCTTTAAACCGGGGGGCAAGAGGGGTTAGATATAGGAATAGTGCTAGAATTTCGGTATTTTTATTAACCAACATTCCCGGCAAGCGTTCCGAGAAACGCTGCAATTGTGCCTTGGTGAGCACGCGAAATAACGCCACCAGCTTGCTTTGCTCCATAATGGGCCGATTTAGACTTGTTTAGCCGGGCCTGAATGGGCGAAAGCGCAGTAAATTTTATTTTGAACGAGGCAAAAAACGCAGACGATGCATGAGCATTGGCGAGGCTTTTTAACAAAGTACAAGATAAAATTTGCCGCTGTCAGCCATTTGAGGCTCCGGCTGAACAAGTCTATTGTTAATCAACCCTACAAAAATGCAATTTAATCTCCTATTTTGCCTGATTATCCTTAGCAGTACCTTGCTGCCCGCTCAGGTTATCTTCCCAGGTGATCTTAATAACGACGGCACCGCCAACTTTCTCGACCTCTTGCCGCTGGCAGTCGCTTACGGACAAACAGGCCCGATGCGGTTTGAAGCCACACTAAACTGGCAGCCACAGGAATCAGAACCTTGGGGCCTCAATTTGCCGGTTAGTGGCGTCAATCTGGCCTCCGTCGATGCCGATGGTAATGGAATTATTGATTCGCTTGATCTAGACGCTATTGCCTTAAATTACGATAGCATTCAGGTATTGTCGTTACCTTCACCACAGCCGTATCTGCTTACGGATACCTTTCCCGTAGAGCACCGCCCCACTTTGGAACTAAGCTTCAATCGCACCGAAGCGGCAGCAGGAGATACCGTAGAAGTCACAATTTTTCTCAATATCCCAGACCCTACCGTTTTCCCACCCACGAATCCCCCTACAGCTATAGCTTGTCGGATATCCTTCGATCCTACAATGATCAATGAAGCAAGTACCCGCTTCCTGGCGGCAGAAGATTCTGAAGACTTGATGTTCATTGGAGCGGGCACAAATAATGTCGATTTTGGGCGTTCCCCAATCTCCGGGCAGCTAGAGTTTGCCGCCGCAGGCCGTGGGCAAGGTGCCCTGGCAATGAGCAGGCCAGTAGGCAAGTTCATCATCGTCATCGAAGACATGATCCTGCTAGAGGGGAGCCCCGGTATTGATATTGATGACGCACTACTGATCAACCTATTCGAACAAGTAATCGACGTACAAGTGGAAACCGACACCCTCTTGGTTGTGGAAACCCAAACGCAGATGCCTACTTCAAGCACACTAGAAGCGTTTCCCAACCCTTGTCAAAAAAATGTACAAATTTGTGGCCTCAACAGCCAAGTCCAAACGCTAGAAATGTTTGATAGTCAAGGCCGATTACTACATGTTTTTGAACAAGTAGGCCAAAATTGCCAACAGATAAATATGGACGCCTTTCCCGCAGGTATTTACTTCTTGCGGACACAAGCGTTGGGGAATTATGAGACATTGAAGGTTGTTAAACAAGTCGAGTAAAGGTTTTTTATCTACCGAAAAAGAAAATCGAGGCGACACTTCGTAAGAAGTGCCGCCTCGACTAAGTATAAAACCGAAGGCTTTTATCGCCCAAAATTCAGACCCACCCCCACAGCAACACCATAGCTACTATTGCCACCTGTTTGGCCCCATTGCCCTTGCAGGTTGAGGAATAATTTACCGGGCGACTGCCAGCGCAAGGCTGCTTCCAGTGCGTAAGAAAATGCCGTCCTGGTATCCTCTCCAAGCTGCCAGTTTACATCGGCAATTGTGGCCGTTACGGTTTCATGTTGTTGCGCTATTCCTGCCCAAGCCCCCAGCAGTGGCTGCCATGCTCCATTGCCGAACCGGTAGTTGCCTCCGGTACGCAAGCCGATCGACTTTTGTTGGAGCGTATAGTCGCCCTGAATAGTTACCGGACTAGGGTCGGTGCTCCCAAAATCCAGGATCGTTACAGGAAAGTGCGCCTCGGTCATCGTATTGCTGTAAGCGAATTGAATACCCATTTCGCAATGCGCCCAAAACTCATTCGTCAGCGTGATCCCTCCTTGCTTGGCAGGCCGAGTGGTCGTTTCCGTGAAAACGGGAGCAGTAGAATAGGTGCCCAACCAAAACTCTCCTCCCAAGCTTTCAGCAAGCTGCTCATAAATGCCAGGCTGCTCATAGATGTTTTTCAGCAATCCTTCCATCTGATCTGTTTCAAAAGTAGTGGCACCTGGATTAACCAGCCAGCCTCCAAAGAAAGTGCCTCGGTAATCAATCGTGCGGTGCTCCTCCTTCCGATCCTCCCAGGGCAGCGCGTTTTCGTCATCGGGGTTTTGTTCTCCTTCCTCCTCCTCTTCTTCTTGTGGTGGCTCTGGTGCTATGTGAGCATTGTCTTCAAGTTCCTTTATTTTGGCCTTGATGGCTTTCTTAACTTTTTTCCAAAACGCTTTGCTCCACTTTTCCTTAATACGGCGTTCACGCTCCTCTTTATCTTCCTCGGACTTTTCTTTCGGAAGGACCTTCCAAGGATAGCGGCGCTGTAAATCAATTAATCGTTGCAGGTAATCCTCTTCGGATTCGCCAACTCTACGTTCAAGTTCTTTTAATAAACGGAGGTAGTACTTGGGGCAATCTTCCTTTGCGTGTTTATGTTGGCCCTCTTCCAGAACCCGAACAAACTCTTCGTCTACAGCAGCCTTTACAAGGTCTTCTTGCTTTTTTTGATAAGCCTCATCTTGTTTCTTATGAAAGAGTTCGTACTCTTTTAGGTCAAGGCTTTCATTCGATTCGTCATTCTCCAAGGCTCTCCTGCACGTTTTCTTGAATTTTTCAATTTCTTCCTGTAGTTTTTCGGTGAGGGCCAGCATCTCTGCATATTCCTCTCGCAACTTATCCAGGCGATTTTCCTTGCCACGGCGTTCGTCCTTTACATCCGGGCTATGCTTATTGCTACAGCGATATTCATCCAGCCAGCTTTGCCGCTTTTCAATATCCTCCTCCATTTTCTCCAACGGGCTTTTCTCTTCACCTGCGGCCACCGTATTTTGCTCATTGATCTTCTTGATAAGGTCATCAACGACCTTTTTTTGCTCCTCACAAGGATCTTTTTTTAGGTAAATGAAGCTGCTCGCTAAATCAGTGGATTTGCTTTCCAGGCTTGGAAGCATCAGTACGGTAAGGCTTAATATGAGCCAAAACATTTTTAAGTTTTTCATCGTAGTGGTGTTTAAGTTTAAAAAACAATCACTACAATATTACCCGCATGTCCTTTTGTTTGCGCGTTCAATTTCCCACGGTCTTCGAGCGAGCGAAGCTTAGGTAAAGAACCTGTTTAGCCGTATTTGCAGGTGTAAGTTGTTGGTTTTTAAAGAGATGTGAGTTGTACGTAAAAGGCAATATTTCGCAGCTGTTAAGGTTTTGGGGCCATGCCGGCAGTGGCGTTGCTGCGCAAACACCCCTGCGGCACCAGGCTATCCAGTC
Source organism: Lewinella sp. (assembly GCF_050633125.1). Classification (NCBI taxonomy): domain Bacteria; kingdom Pseudomonadati; phylum Bacteroidota; class Saprospiria; order Saprospirales; family Lewinellaceae; genus Lewinella; species Lewinella sp. The sequence goes on along the minus strand of NZ_JBOEFX010000039.1, from coordinate 128,359 downwards.
GCTATCGCTTCTTTTTATCCTTTGTCCTAGGTCGCTCCGCGCCCCGAGCTTCAGGCTCCGCCTTGCGCACTGTATTGTACTTACTCACGGGCCACAGTCCGCCCATGTGTCCCGCGCAGGCGGGACCAATTTGGAGAATTGAGGAAGGATCAGTCTCTTACTTAGAATTTTGACAGCGTTTATACCCTGTTCGGAGGAGGTTGCACCTCCGTGCGCTCAGAGTTCCGCCATTTGTATAAATACATTCATGCATTTACAAAAATGACCAAAGCCCAATTAAAAGGAAATTCTCTTCCCCTGGGCCGCCGTTTCCTCATCCGGAAGAATCTCGCAATTATCCCAAAGTCCTGTTTCTAAGGTGAGTGCATAAGCAGCAGGCAATTTATGCGCTCGCATCCGCTCGGCAGCGGTTGCATGGTCGTATTCAAAGCTGTGGTGTTCAAAATCAAAACCATTGGTGTCGTCCAATAGCATATACCATACGCGGGTAGTACCATCATTGGCAGGCATTCCGATGACGCCGGGGTTCAACCAATATTTATCTTCATTTTTTTCACTAAATGGCAAGCCACAGTGACCACCAAGAATAAAATCGGCATCCGCTAGATTTAAGTGTTTAGCTTTCTCTGTCCAAAGGGTAGAGGCAAAAACATAGCCAGAAACTTCTGTTGTAGAACCATGTACTACCCGGCCCTTTAGTCCCGCGTATTGAAATTCTAAATGATGAGGCAACTGGTGCATCCACTGAATAGCATCAGTACTCAAGACCGATTGTGCAAACGGATACCACTGTCGAGAGAATATATCACAGCGACTGTCCTCATTAAAGTCACAGCCACAATCTTCTTCGCCATCGCGTAATTGGAGCTCTACGTTGCCCGCAATACAGTGTATGCCCCACGCTTTTATTTTTTGAACAACGGCTTCCGGTTCCGCACAGTAGCCAACAACATCACCTGTGCAAATAATATTTCCAGGGGCAATACCAAGATCATTGGCAATCACCATCATTTTATCCAAGGCTTGTAAATTGCTATACACGCCTCCAAAAACAAGCACCTTGCCATGTAAAATACCTATGTTGTTAATCTGCACTATCGCTATTTTTAAAGATAAAAACCGGAACGAAGAACAAGATAAGGCAAGCCAGCGTACCAAGTATGTTTACCGTCAACAAGTCGCCATATTTTCCAGGAAACCATACCCATTCGGTAGGAAACAGACCAAAAGCAAGTATCAGTCCCGCTAGGATACCAGCCCCGACAGCTAGATGGAATGACCATGGTCCCGCCCGTAGTTTCCAGAATATAAACACTGGGGCCAGCCCCAGCACCATTGTTCCACTCACGGTTGTAGCTGACAATATTTCTGGGTTGAAAAAGATAGGCAGCGTACCTGCCACCGCAAAAAGTACCATCACCCAACGCCCGCGGCTAACGGTCTGGTTTTCGGGTTTACCCAAATCTATCACAAACAGCTTAGACGCAGAAGCAAAAGCCGAATCCAGGGTCGAAGCCGCTGAGGTGATCATGATAAAATTCATCACTAGCATTGCACCTACACCCATAATTTTACTCACCTCTACAGCGGCTTGACCATTGAGGCCCTTGGTTTGCGCGTAAATACCTACGAAACTAAACAACAGGATGCAGAGAAAGCCAATAACAGCCGCCAGGAAGAAGCTCTTGCGGGTCGTAGCAGGATCACTGATAAAGCCCCGGTCCGTCATCACAGAATCGTGGAACGGATAGCTGAAAACCTGGATGAAGGCCACCAAAAGTAAGTTTACACCACCGGCAAGGTGCCATTCGCCCGATTGCAGATAGGTGGTTACGCCTCCTTCTGTATTGGGTAAAATAAGCCCCAGTACGATGAACAGCAACACGCCAAATAATACCATCTGAATAGCATCAGTAAGGAGTGAACTGCGGAGCCCTCCCTTCAAGGTGTAAGCTAGGGTGAGCGCGGTGAATACCAGAATTGACCAATAATAATTGGTACTACCAGCCTCTCCAAAGTAGCTGCCAATCACCATCGTGTTGGACCAGACCTCGTTGTACAAACGAAACCCCACCAACAACGAAAAAACAATGACGGCAGCATGCCCGAATCGGCTGGCCAAAAAATCGTGGATACTACCAAAACCGCCCTTTACGCGGAGTTGATAAATGATTACCCCCGCCACGATAAAGGACAGATAATAGGCCGCATAAGCCACTCCTCCGACGATGCCAAAAGACAGTCCAAGGTTGGCGGCATTGGTAATCGATTTGGCAAAAATCCAGGAAATCACCAAGCTGCTGGTGAGCAGGAAAACACCAGGTTGCTGACCATCACCAGCCGCTGCACTAAAAAAACTGGCCACCGTCCGTGAGAGCGGAGCGGCAAACAAAAAGGCCAGGCCAAAACCGGTAATCAAAAGCCACTGCCAGTGGATGGGTTCCATGGTTTAAAATTTTGTGATATAGTTTTTATGGTGCGGTGGTGCGTAGTGCGGTGTGCGTCGCATCCAACCGTACCAATGCGATCATACATTCGCACCCCGCACCCCGCACCCCGCACCTCGCACGCACGCGCACCCCGCACGCACTTTACTCCTTATCCCACCACACCCGGCTGTTGATGCTATTGTCGTTCGTAGCAGCTGCAGCGGCGGTGAAATTTGCAGTATTCAGGGCTGCTTCCTCCGTGGGGTAGGGCATCCGTACGGGGATCAGGTCGTTGTTCAAACTCGCTGCAATGGTCTTCAATGCAGGAAAGCCTGTGCGTCGGTATTCGATCCAGCCTTCATAGCCGTTGATGATGTTCGCCAGCCATTTTTGGGTGATAATTTGCTCGATCTTGTTGGCACCATTATTTCCATAAGCAGCTGCCCCTGCACTGAGGTAATCAGCTGGTAGCGACGTTTGCCAGTAGGCGAAAGCTTGTGTTACACCTAGTTCATACAAGGCTTGAGCATCAGCATTGATCAAGCCGCGTTCGGCAGCTTCCGCAAGGAAAAAGTGAGTCTCCCAGGCGGTCAGGAAATTGGCATCGAGGTTACCGGTGTTTTCCCGGAAGATGGTGCCTGTAAGCGAGTAGTCAGCAACCGAAATCGACGTTTGGGAGGCGTCGGGGCCGTTGAGAAGTCCTTGGTATTGGGTCTGTCCGGGATCGTTGCCGATAGGGCGAAACCACACCGCTTGGCGAGGGTCTTCCAGCTCCGTCAATATTTCCTGGATGGTTTCAGACATGATGAAAAGATTGAAATCTCCTGCCCGTAAATTGGCCATCCGGAAGTTGTTAGGCTGCCCGTCGGTGAAATCAAAAGTCGCATTTTGCTCGTTAGTACTAAGGTAGTTTCCTGCATCGTAAAGCGCTTGCAAATCAGCTCCGACATCCTGCCGGTCGGCAATGCGCATCAGGGCTTTGATCTGTAATGAATTAGCAAAACGCACCCAGCCCGAAAGGTCGCCATCAAAGAGAATGTCGCCTGCTAGAGGAATGCTTCCTTGATAGTTCTCCAACGCAGCTATACCTGCCTCCAGGTTAGCCAGAATACCTGCCGGAGCAGTGTAGATAGCTTCTTGCGCATCATAAACAGGGCTTACTTCCCCTTCTGCTCCTTTTAGGGCTTCGCTGTAAGGCACGTCACCAAAAATATCGGTGAGTGCCATTGTGAGATAAGCTTTCATGATCAATGCCGGGCCTTCATATACAGCTAGGGCAGCGTTGGCTTTAACCTGCTCCAGAATCAGCTCGTTGTCGCGCAAATTGGTGTAGAGCACTGGCCAGGGGTTGCCCCCAACTTGCGGCTCGGTAAGACTATGACGATCAAATAAATTGAAGTCAATTTCTGTAAAGTATTGCCCCAGCAAATTGCCAGCCACAAAGCCTTCGTAAGACATTTCATCTCCGTAATCATAGATCACTTGGCGAAGCAACAAACTAGGTTGCACCTCGATAGGCGCGTTAGGGTTGGTATTGATTTCCTCAAAACCTTCCGTACAAGCCATCACGCTGATCAGAAAACCGAAAAGGAAGAGGTATTTTATATTTTTCATCTTATGGATGTTGAAATCTTGAATAATTGATGCAGCTTTTTTAAAAATTGAGGCCTACTTTCAAGCCCCAACTGCGGGTGGTAGCGTAAGACATGTCTTCTACGCCGCTCACAAATTGCGAGCCTTGCACTGCCAATTGCTCCGGATCAAAATGAGGAATAGCTGAGAATGCGTAAAGGTTTCGACCAATCAGTGACAGCTTCAGTGAGCGCCCTTCCCGCAGGAAAGCTCCCTTGTTTTTGAAGGTGTACCCCAAGCTGAATTCCCGGATTTTGAGATAAGAAGCATCGTAAGTATTGTTCTCTTCATGGTTGCGGTCATAAAACTGGCGGTAGTAACTTTCTGCACTCACCGCCTTCGTGTTAGGGCTGTAAACAGGGTTCTCCTCGCTACCTGTATTCACCACACCAGCGGCGATGATTCCTTCATCAGGACGATTTTCTGTTTCCAGTAATTGTCCGGCTACACCCGCCAGCGCTTGGGTGCGGGAAACAAGCACTCCTCCCTGGCGCCAATCTAAGAGCAAACCAAGGTTCCAGTTTTTATAGGTGAAACGATTGCTGAAGCCAAGAACAAAATCAGGGTTGTAATTGCCCAAAAGTTGTAGGTTGTTGTCGACAATATAACGGCCGCTATCATCAATGATAAAATCTCCATTTTCATTGCGCAAGTAGCCAGTACCGTACATGTCGCCGATGCGGCCTCCTTCGTCTACCTGAAACCAGACGGTTTGGTTGACGTTGTCATATACCCGAGAATAGGCTAGTGTCAGGCGATCAATACCAGAAGGTAGTTCTTCCACCGTTGCCCGGTTGGTACTAAAGTTGACCTGAGCATCCCAGCGGAAATCTGCTTTGTAAATGGGGGTTAATCCCAAAATTACTTCCAAGCCTCGGGAACGCACTTGGCCGCCATTCACAACCTGCTCGCTAAATCCGGACGAAATAGGCACGGGCAGTGCGATGATCTGGTTGTTGGTACGAGCATCGTAATATGTGATATCCAGACGAATGCGGTCGTCCTTGAAGCGTAAATCTGCACCGAGCTCTACAGAGCTGGTTTCTTCCGGCAATAAGCTACCGTTGGCAATAAGTGTCTGCGCACTAAACGTAGGTTGCGCATTGAAGGGCGTCTGCGCTACAAAGGCTCCCGTTGTTTGATAAGGGCCAGTGTCGTTACCTACTTGTGCCCAACTTGCTCGTAGTTTGGCAAACGAAACCACCTTGGGCAATTCAATTAAATTGGAAAGCACCAAGCTGCTCGAAACAGATGGATAGAAAAACGAAGTATTATCGGTAGAACTTGGTGTCGCTAAAGCGCTAGACCAATCGTTGCGCCCGGTAATATCTACAAAAAGGAAGTTCTTATAGCCCAACTTGGCAATCCCATAAACACTGTTAATTCGCTTGCGAGAACTGAAGTCGAATACTTCAATGGGAGAAGCAGCATTGGTCAACTTGAAAATGCCTGGCTGCGCTAAACTTAGGGCTTGTGACTGCGAGGTTTGAGCCACTTGGTCGAGGCGATTTGCTCCCGCAGAGATGTCAATAGAAAAATCGTTGAGCTGATCGCTGAAATTGAGCAAAAGGTCGGTGTTGTTCTCTCTGTAAAAGACATCGTGTTCGGCATAAGCACCATTGCGGAAACGGTTAGAACTGAAGTTTCGCAAAAAGCGACGGTCTTCATTGGAATAATCCATGCCGGTGCGGAAGATAAGTTCCCATTTTTCTCCAAAATCATAGGCTGCAGAGAGGTTGCCAAATACGCGATCTCGCTGGAAAGAATTGCGGTTTTCCTGTAGGATAAAATAAGGATTGTCAAAGAAGGTGTAATTAAAGTTGTATTGTTGAATACCCTCTAAACCCGGTTGCCAATAATCTCTCAGGTTATCAATGTTTAGCGAACGCGGCCCCCAGGCGACCAGGGAGTAGTTGATGTTTTCAGAACCGTAGCCATTTGCAGGGCGGTTGTCGCTACTTGAATTGACATAGCTTATCGAAGAGTTGATTCGCAAGCGCTCCGTCGGGCGAAAACCCAATTTAGCAGCGATCGTTTGCCGATCCAGATTGACACCAGGGATAATCGAATTGCTACGCATATCTGTAAAAGACAACCGATAATTGCCACGTTCATTGCCCGCACCGATGGCCAAGTTGTTGATGGTGGTCGTGCCGGTTTCGTAGAAGTTTTTCAAATTGTCGGGTTGGGAGGCAAGTAAGGTTGGCGTAATTGGAGCGCCACCATGTACGGCTACATCTCCTCCGCGTACCACTTGCCCATCAAGGGTCGTGACGGGGCTGTCAAACTGTGGGGTTAACACGCCGGCGTCGAGCCTTGGGCCCCAACTGTAGCTAATGTTGTCATTAATACCACCGCCCAGGCCATCAACATAGGCAAATTGACCAGAATTTCCCTGACCGTAACTGTTTTGAAACTCCGGTAGCTGAAAAGCCGTTTCCACGAAAGTGGTAGAGTTGAAACTAATCCCTAAACCTGTGCTTTCGGTCCCGTTTTTAGTGGTTACAATGATGACACCATTGGCCGCGCGCGTACCATATAATGCCGCAGCACTAGGCCCTTTGAGAACCGACACAGAAGCTACGTCGTCTGCATTGATTTCCATAGCACCATTACCAAAGTCTACTTCTTGAAATCCGGCCGCAGCATCATTCGTGAAGTTGACAATCGAATTGTTATTGATCGGAATACCATCAACCACGAAGAGCGGATTGTTATTGGTAAAAGAAGCTTCACCTCGAATCGTAACCTTAGAAGTAGATCCTACGCCGGTAGCGCCCTGGCTGACGGTAACTCCAGCCACTTGCGCAGCCAGGTTGTCTACAAAGTTGGGCGATTTTACATCAGAAATGTCGGTGCCGTCAATGCGTTGAACCGCGTAACCGAGGTCGCGCGAAGAACGTTCCAGGCCGAGGGCTGTCACTACAACTTCATTTAGCAAAGTCGAACTGGATGCAAGTTTTACAGAATATTCACCTGCACCGCTCGTGACTACCTCGCTGGTTTTATAACCAACATAAGTGAAAATCAGCACAGCATCGGAATTGCTGATCGTTAAGGCATAATTGCCATCGAGATCGGTTGTCGTACCCCTGGTGGCGCCTTTTTCCTGTATGCTCACTCCAGTGAGTGTTTCGCCTGTTTCCTGGTCAGTGACTGTTCCGTAAACGTTCAAGCCTTGGGCCTGTAATCCCACACCCAGAAACAGTAGCAGGCTTAGTGTGTAAAAGGTTTTCATATAAAAGTATTGAATACAATAGAAGGGATAGCAGTAATACTGCCTGGTAAGGCAATCCCCATTGTGCAATTAAAGAGAATAACTTCCTGGCAAACTGCCACCATATAACAGCAGTACGACGAATGCGCGTACTGCCTCCGGGGAGTTAGGAAGGAAAAGAAGAAAAATCAATGAATAGAAATCATTGTTCTTGATCAAGAACGGGAGGCCCACGGTATTGTGGAAAGGTAATTAACTGTAGTAAAGGAATCGTATTTGCCTTTAATTCGGCAATAAAAGAAGTACTTCTGTGTAAACAAGCACTCAGCTGTCGGCCAATAAATCCTGTTTGATAATGGCGAAGAAACTTCCAAAGGTCAATTACTGTATCGATGTCCGTTAATCCACAAAGGCGGGTAACGGTTATGTTCTTTTGGGAGATGTAATGTTGCCAAGAGGCTTGTAGGTTTGGGGTCTCCCAGTGAAGGTTCAGAAATCGCTGACGGTCATAAGTGGCACTGTTGATTCCAATGAGGTATACGCCGCCATCAAGTGCAGGCCCCAAGACCAATTGTCCGTCAAGCAGTGCCTTGTTGGCTTTTAATAACAAACCTTTGCTTAGTCCTGGACTATCATTGCCAATGACCAGTACATTGTCATAGCCTTTGGTGAAAACATCCTCCAAGGCATTAGCGAGGCGCTCCCCAAAGTTGCTGCCGCGCTGCTGAGGGCTGTAACAGGTGAAAAGAGGAAGGTGTGTTTTGCGAGCTTGCCGCAAACTGTGACGCAACAAAAGCCGAACCACTTCCTGACTACGCCGGAAGTTGAATTTTTTAGTAGCAGCCTCTTCTTGAGGGCTACGACTAAAAAGTAATATTGCGGTTTGCTTTTGTCCCATTAGAGCTATATCAATAGGCTCGTTCTGCTGGGGCAGGTTAGTCGATAATACATCAATTTAACCTCGATATGATCCCAGCAGAACAAGTCTAATACGCAATGATACCAACAATTACCGATTGCAATCGTCTTATTTAGGACAAAATTTATAGGTATACTACCGCTGTACGACCAGCTCTATAGCTCGAAATCCTTTTCCATTGCTGATGTTGAGCACATACGTGCCATTGGGCAAACCTGCTGTTGGCCAATCGACTGTCAAGTGAGGGGTAGTTGGGTAATTGGCCTGCTCCAACAACTGTCCGTTCATGTTGAAAAGCTGTAGCTGATAATCTTGCTGAGCATCTGGATAGTCTACCTGAATACGAGCCATTTGATCGCTGGGGTTTGGCGACAAAGTTACTTCCGCAGCTTCCATTATATTAGTGGTTGCTACATCGCCGTAGACGTTAGCAAAAGCATAGTCTCCAGGCAAGAATGGATCTAACCGGGCCAAGCCTCCAGAGCCGAAGGGACTGAGGTCTGTATACGGGTATTCTTCCCATTCTGTATCCGGCGTTGGGCGATACATGAGGCGGACGGTTTCATTACCGGCTTGCACCAAGTCATAATCGAGATCATTAGGGCCGCCATTGTAGCGAATAATTGCTCGCATGGATAGATCATCTGGCAAAATCCCTTGTACCGACCAGTAGTGGGTATTAGACATAACGATTAGCTGCGGATCAGCTGCTTCATCGGGTGCGGTCCAATGGTGAACAATGTTGAGTAGTGCTGAATCTGTAATAGCGTCAACAGACAAAGAGAAAAATTCTGTTCCAGCCGTATTCAGGTTACCTGTTTCGGTTAAACGGTAGGTGCGATTAAATCTGCCCATATTCAGCCCGTGATCATGGTTGATGACGCTCATCAAAGGCTCAAAAGGAATAGTGAAGCTGGCAGTGCTAAACTCATCCGAAGCCATGAAGTATTGGGTGAGCTCTTGCCAATTTTCGTCAAAAAAGGTTACCGATAAAGGTACATTGGTATGTAATTGAGTGGCTCCACGCAATCGTTGTTGCACACCCAGGTCTACAATATATTCTTCACCTGAACCTGTAATATCTAGTGTTTCTAACTCGAAATTGGAAAACCCAGGACTAAAAATCCAATCCTGGAAGAAGGAGGTCATATCTACGCCACTGACCAAGCTAAGATGATCGCGGTATTGTTCTGCATCAACTGCTGAAAAAGCAAAATCTTGTAAAACGGCACTTTGAGCAACCCGGAAAAGGCTGTCGCCCAAATAAGTTCGCATATTATGAATCATCGAAGCACCTTTATTATAGGTGTGTGTGCCGTAGGTCTGTTCGTAGGGAATGCCTGAAAGCGGTTGAAATCCATCATCATCAAGATGGGCTGTCTTAAGTACCAGAAGGTGATTGTCCTTCACTTGATCAATGAAAGCGTCATGACCAAAGGCATACTCGGTGAATAAGTGAGCACCGTATTCTGCATTACCTTCTTTAATCCACATATTCGCAGGGGAGCTTAGGGTGGTGACGTTGCCCCACCATTGGTGAGCCAACTCGTGGGCCATTAATCGGTTCATACCAAATACCGGTCCGCTAATGCCTGTAGCACGTGGAAACGCAATGTTGTGTACATGCTCCATTGCGCCAACAGGCGTGAGTACAAACCCTACCCGTCCCCAGATGTAAGGACCGTACCAACTTTCAAAAGCATCAATTGCATCGCCTAGGTATTCAAAGGAATCATCCATGTTTCCAAGGTCACCGGGGTTGGCCACTAGCTGGATAGGATATTCCCCATAAAGGCCAGTATGAGAAGATTCGATGGTAGTGAAATCCGAAACGGCAATGCCCACCAAGTAGGTAGTCATGGGTTGGTCTATCCGATAGGAACGACGAATTTGATCATCTTCTAACTCAACCTGCTCTTGAAAATGGCCACTACAAAAAGCTTGACGGCCATTAGCAGAGATAATATTTAAGTCAAAAGTAGCTCGCTCAACGAAGTTGTCGAAACACGGAAACCAGCTGCGTCCAAAGTTGTAAGGGTTTTCTCCGAGGCCAATGCCCAAGTTATAGGCAATACCTCCTGAAAAAGCCAAGCCTCCAAAGTTGGAGTCAGCCACCGTAGGTGTACCGCCATAATAAACCCTCACCGCGTGCATTGCTTCAGTATCGAAGCCGCCGGGAAAAGGAATGGTAATCAAATCACCATCGTAATCATAAGTTGTAGTAACACCATCTATTTGGATAGAGTCAATAGTGAGTTGTAATAAATCCAGCACCATCTCTGCGGTGTTTTCTTCCAGAAGTACAAAATCAATGGTACAGCTACCTTTAATTTTTCGTCCGCTGAAATCAATTACTTCCAGGTCAATGGTATAATTGAGGAGATCAATACTATCACTGCGGCCTTGTGAGGCCAACAGTAGTTGCTCGTCTTCGGGAGTGAGCGTTCTGAGCGGGAATTGCTTTTTTGTAAAATGGCAACCTTGTACCTCTGTTTCCGGCTGAGCCGATAAAACGAGAGCGCAACAAAAGGAGAGCAAGAGAATTAAGGCAAAGGAATATCGCATAGCTGGCATGATTTTACTAACTTTCCCTAAAGTTAACCACGATGTTCAAGATGAAAAACCTCTTTATCCTTTTTCTTGTGCTAATTGCAAGCCAGCTTGCGGCACAAACGACTCACCTCCACTGTGGGCAGCTCTTTGATGCCACCAGTAATGAGCTACAAAGCAAGATGACCATTGTGGTGGAGGGCAATAAGATTACCAATGTTGCCAAGGGCTACTTACGAGCGGCAGATAGTATAACCGTTATAGATTTGAAAGACCAAACCGTCATGCCCGGCCTCATGGACATGCACGTACACATCGAGGGCCAGTCAAGCCCTACCCGCTATGTGGAACAATTCAGAATGAACCCTGAAGATGTAGCCTTACGTGCTACCATCTATACCAAGCGCACCCTGGATGCTGGTTTTACGACCGTACGGGATTTGGGTGGCTCGGGTGTAAATGTGAGCCTCCGAAATGCTATCAATCAAGGGTTTATTGTTGGGCCCCGTATCGTGACAGCTGAAAAAGCAATTGGTACCACAGGTGGTCATGCCGATCCTACAAATGGTGTAAATCACGTGCTACAAGGTGACCCCGGCCCCGCAGAAGGCGTGATCAACGGCGTGGAAGATGCTCGAAAGGCCGTTCGCCAACGCTATAAGAATGGTGCTGATTGTATAAAGATTACCGCTACCGGCGGCGTGCTCAGCGTAGCCAAAGACGGTAGCGGGCCCCAGTTTGTTGATGAAGAGCTGGAAGCTATTGTCGCTACCGCCAAAGATTATGGAATGCACACGGCAGCACATGCCCACGGCAAGGAAGGCATCATGCGTGCCGTCAACGCAGGCATTACCTCCATCGAACACGGCACCCTGATGGATGAAGAAGTGATGGCTCTTATGGCAGAGAAAGGTACCTTTTATGTGCCCACGATCAGCGCCGGGAAGTTTGTGGCCGAGAAAGCCAAGATTGATGGCTATTTCCCGGCGATCATTCGTCCCAAGGCACTTTCTATCGGCCCACAATTACAAGCAACTTTTGGGCAAGCCTACCGGGCCGGTGTACGTATCGCTTTCGGCACCGACAGTGGCGTATCCCCTCACGGAGAGAACGGCAAAGAATTTGCCTACATGGTAGAAGCAGGGATGCCTGCAGCCGAAACCCTGCTGGCTGCCACCATCGTAAGCGCGGAACTTATTGGTCGCGAAGATGAATTGGGCACCATTGAAAAAGGCAAACTGGCCGATATCGTAGCCGTTTCCGGCAACCCACTGGAAGACATCAATGTGATGACAAAGGTATCTTTTGTGATGAAAGATGGCGTGATCTACAAAGAAGAAACCGACAAATAGTGGATACGCCCAAAGGTATAACCAACCTCGCGACCCTCATTAGGCGCATGGAACCGGTGCTTAATGAGGGCGAGTACATCTTTGCTACCGTAGCAGATTTAGCGCCTATCCCGAGGGGAATCACCATTTGTGAAATAAAAGAAAAGGAAGGCACGACGGTTGTACTCCCCAAAGAGGAGGCTATCCGCCTGGGGATACCGTTTGATTTCGTCGCAGCCTGGATCACCCTGAACGTACACTCTGCCTTGGAGGCGGTGGGCTTGACGGCAGCTTTCGCCACTGCTTTAGGCGATGCGGGAATCAGTTGCAATGTCATCGCTGGTTACTATCACGACCATATTTTTGTAGATCACCACAGTGCAGCAAAAGCGATGGACGTGTTGTGGAAAATGACGGAAGATATATGACACAGACAAATGCGCGGAAGATAGCGCTTGCCCTTTGGGTTAGTGTTGCCCTTTTGCTGATCCATGGCTATTTTTATAACCCCACTTTGGATATCCAGATGGGCGATACTTACTGGGTAGTGAATTCTTTGATTTTAAAAATTTTGCTCGGCACCCAAGTCGCTTTAATCGGAGTGATGTTTTGGGTTGTAATAGGGGATGACTGATGAGTTTCATCTTGTATGGTTGTTTACCGAGGTTAAGAAAGCCGTTTTTAAATTGATCCGTAAACGGCCATTGATACATCATCCCCCAAGAAACTTAAACATTTCTAAACGTAGGCAAAGACTCGGTAATACTACCAGCACCCTTTTTATTGATTTTGAAAGTAACATCCTTTGTTGTGGTAAATAGAAGAACAGAGAAAAAAGACTTTCTGAGGTGTGATTTCAAGATCACAAATGCCTCGTCTAACGTAAGTTCGTCTTCCTTATCCTCGGTCTCTATAGACCTGTAGCGGAATTTAAGTAAGACCTTAAAATCACCTTCAGAATAGACTGGCCTCACAAATATATTTCTCAAGTTGGGCTTACCAATTGTCTTTGCCATAGTCAATTTCGCAAAGTTGCCTTCTTCCACACTTTTTACTACTTGTTTCCAGAAAAGGTCAAACACTTCTTGGTAGGGCATAAACTAAGGGTTGATGAAGAAAATCGCATTTTATTTTCTGCGCAATACTAAGGCTAATGATTTAATTTATAGACCTAAATGTATATTTTTGATGCTGCATAAATGTTGATTCAATACCATTATGAGTATGGCGCCAGTGGCTATTTAACTTATTCTGTGAGAGTAATTTGGTGACGATAATATCGCAAAAATAGTGGAGGGAATTAAGATATTTTATTTTCAGAATTTATTGAAAATAAAAAACAAGCATCTTGCGTTATAGAATTAGACACCAAAATCATGCCTTATGGCTACTCAAAAAACCATCCTCTACGACGACAATTGCCCCCTCTGTTGCTGGTACACCGACGCTTTTGTGCAAACAGGCCTTTTAACGCCGCAAGGACGCCAATCTTTTACGGATGTATCATTAGAAGATTTAGAGAGTCGCCTTGATCTGGCACGGAGCAAAGACGAAATTCCACTCCTTGATGATTATGGAGGCCCCACCTTGTACGGAATTGATAGCCTCTTGTATTTGCTCGGGCAACGCTGGGCCTGGATGCCAAAAATTGCCCGTTTCGCACCAATTAACTGGTTTTTACGTAGACTCTACAAACTTATCTCCTACAATCGCCGGGTGATCGTCGCCAAGGAAACACCCGCCGGCGCTTTCGACTGTAGTCCTCAATTCAATTACTTTTATCGCTACGTTTATATCCTGCTCACGCTGTTGGTGGGGGTAAGTGGTTTACTGGCCTATGGTCTTACAAGTGGTACTTTGTATTTACTAGGATTGATCATCTTATTTCTTTTGTTTCCTCTTTTAAAAATCAAGGAGTATCCTACACGGGTCAACTACCTTGGGGTGATGTTTACGCCGCTCATTCCTATGGGGATGCTACTTTGGTTGACTGCTTTTTTCCCTTTAGTAAGCAACGTTTTTGTAGGACTGGCGATACTCGTAACTAGCTGGATGTGGTATCGTCGGTTAAGATTTATTAGGGGGTGAGTACCCTATACCACGTCACTAAACGTACCTTTGCTGCTATATCCTTCACACCGTGCGCAGTCCATGAATTATTTACAACTATTGAAAGCTTATCCTCGATATTTGGGGTACGGTTTCTTGCACTATTTTTTCAGCTTTGTCGGGCAAACGTTCTTCATTAGCCTCTTCGTAGCAGGTATTAGCGAAGATCGGGCTTGGGCCACGGAAACCTTTTCTGGTATCTACTCTGGCGTGACCCTTTGTGCTGCTTTTTTACTGCCAATGATTGGGCGACAAATCGACCGGCTTCGTGTGCGGTATGTTTCTACAGTTACGGCACTCATCATGCTGGGGGGATGCTTAATCTTGGCATTCACTTTCCATTGGGTTTGGCTGGCGATTGGGATATTGGCCGTACGCCTGGGAGGACAAGGGGTTTTAACGCTGACGGCATCTACCACTATCGGACGGTTTTTTACCGTGGCACGAGGCAAATCTCTTTCTCTTTCTATTTTGGGAATCAGTGCAGCTGAAATTATCATGCCGCCATTAGCAACAGCCTTTATTTTGGCCAATGGCTACCGCCAGATGTGGTTAGTGGCTGCGGCTATGCTGGCTTTTATCTTCATCCCGCTGGTTTGGTTATTGATTCGGCGTCACGATCTTTTTCAACGTGCAGATACGGTTGCAGCGGCTGCCGAAGAAACGGATCAGGTATCTTGGACACGGGGCCAAGTGCTGCGTGATCGGCGATTTCAGTTAATTGTTCCGACCATTCTTTTTATTCCTTTCGTATTTACCGGAATCGTTTTTAACCAAAGTGATGTGGCTTTACTACGCGGCTACACCCCCGCTAATATGGCTTTGGGCTTAAGTATCTATGGTTTCACGCGAGCAATTATGTTGTTTACCGTTGGTAGTTTGATTGACCGCTACAGTGCAGGCCGGCTTTTGCTCTACATTTTGCTACCAGCATTGGCAGGTTTGATAATCTTTATGTTAGTTGATGTCAACTGGGCAGTACCGGCATTATTCTGCCTCATGGCCATTAGTGGTGGAGGTATTACTGTGACGGCTCCAGCGCTATGGGCAGAACGTTATGGGCCCCGCTTTTTGGGAAGTATTAAAAGTACGGTGACGCTACTTGTTGTCCTTTCTTCGGCAGCGGCACCTATCGCTTTCACTTGGGGCTTGAGCTGGGGAGTCACCCCCTGCTTGCTGGTGATAATTGGTTATGGTCTGCTATGTGTATTGCTGGCCGGGGTTGAATTGAGAACGATGCCGAAATAACGTGAGGCTTGCCTTCTTCGATTATATATAGTCGATGTTACAAACAGGCAAGCCTCACGGTACTGGGTACGTAGTACAGGGTATAGGGATTTTGACATCCTTAAATGCGACGCCCTGCCATGTACCTTGTACGGTAAATCTTGAAGTACTCAGGTTGCTAAGAATGAGGAAGTTAGATACTCCACTTCATAGTAACGAAGTAGAACCTCACGCCAAATAGTCATTAAATTTAAAAGGTTTTTGCTTGAAAAGCAAAAACCTTTTAAATCAGTTATCTATTGATGACGTTCTTGAAGCGCGGTCGCTTCGGCGTCACATCACCTAGTTTCTCTTTCTTCATTTCCTCGTATTGCGAGTAGTTTCCTTCAAAGAATACGACCTCCGCTTCATCCTCAAAAGAAAGAATGTGGGTCGCAAGGCGGTCAATAAACCAACGGTCGTGAGAGATGACCAGCACACAACCTGCGAAGCTGTCGAGTGCATCCTCTAATGCCCGCAAGGTGTTGATGTCAATATCGTTAGTCGGCTCATCAAGAAGGAGTACATTACCGCCTTCCCGCAGCGTCATCGCCAGATGGAGCCGGTTACGTTCTCCACCAGAGAGTACACCTACTTTCTTCTGTTGGTCACTGCCACCAAAGTTGAAACGACTGAGGTAAGCCCGAGCATTGACGCTGGTTGTACCGATCTCAATCATGTCATTCCCCCCGGAGATAACATCGTAAACGGTTTGGTTCCCGTTTTGGAGTTCTTCGTGGCTTTGATCTACATACGATACTTGTACCGTATCACCTTTGATAATATTTCCTGTATCAGGGGTCTCTTGTTCCATCATCATCCGGAAGAGCGTACTCTTACCTACCCCGTTAGGACCAATGATTCCAACAATAGCGTTTTTAGGAATGCTAAAGCTGAGGTTCTCAAAAAGTACTCGATCACCAAAGCTTTTGCTAACATCTTCTACATTGATCACTACATCACCCAAGCGTTGGCCTGGTGGGATGTATATCTCCAGTTTAGATTCCCGTTCTCTGGCTTCTTCTCCAGCCAGTTTATCGTAGGCATTCAAACGAGCTTTACCTTTGGATTGCTTGGCTTTAGGTGCCATCCGAATCCATTCCAGTTCTCGCTCCAGGGTCTTGCGGCGCTTGCTGGCAGTCTTCTCTTCCTGCTCCATTCGTTGGGCTTTTTGCTCCAACCACGAAGAGTAGTTTCCTTCCCAGGGAATACCTTCGCCACGGTCAAGTTCCAAAATCCAACCAGCTACATTATCCAGGAAGTAACGGTCGTGCGTCACGGCAATTACGGTCCCAGGGAAGCTTTGCAAGTACTGTTCCAACCAGTGCACCGATTCGGCGTCCAAGTGGTTGGTAGGTTCGTCAAGGAGAAGAATATCAGGGTTGCTTAATAGCAGTCGTGCGAGGGCTACCCGGCGGCGTTCTCCTCCGGAGAGTACCTTTACAGAGGCATCATCTGGCGGACAGCGCAAGCTCTCCAACGCGGTATTCAAGCGATTATCCAGCTCCCACGCATTGAGGTGGTCCAACTTTTCTGTCAGCTCCCCCTGCTTTTCGATGAGTTTGTTCATCTCATCGTCGCTCATAGGTTCCGCAAACTTGTTGTTGATGTCCTCGTAGGCTTTTAGTAAGTCTACAATATCCTGAACACCTTCTTCAACGACCTCTCGGACGGTCTTGTTTTCATCCAATTCGGGTTCCTGCTGTAGCATTCCAATCTTGTAGGTGCCATCAAAGACGATGTTACCCTGGTAATTGGCATCTAGCCCCGCAATAATCTTGAGCAAAGTGGATTTACCGGAGCCGTTGAGACCCAAAACACCAATTTTAGCCCCGTAGAAAAAACTCAACCAAATATTGTTAAGTACTTTCTTTCCGGAACCGAAGGACTTGGAAACGCCCTCCATTGAAAAAATAATTTTGTGATCTGCCATAAAAATTAGCTGGATATTTATTTTTCGCCGAAAGCGCGTTCGACAATACTTTGTTGTTCTTGATCGTGTATTTTCTTGTAGCCGGTAGCAGGAGATGCACTTGTCTTACGAGCTACAAAATTGAGGTTGTTTGGTAATTCAACGCCCTCGTTGTATCTCATAGAATTCACATACTGCCAGGCACCCATGTTAGCAGGTTCTTCCTGAACCCAAAGGGTGTGTTCAGCTTTGCCATATTTCTTAAACAATACGTTCAGTTGATCGGAAGGGAATGGGTAAAGCTGTTCAAGTCTTACCACTGCTACATCATCACGTTGGTGCTCTTCCTTATAGCTGCTAAGGTCAAAGTAAATTTTTCCTGAGCAAAGAAGCAGGCGTTTTACCTTGTTTGCTTCCTTTGTAGTACTGATTGCCGGGTCGTCCAGTATTTCCTGGAAACGGGTGCCTTCATAAAAATCCTCGGCACCACTCACCGCCTGAGGGTGGCGCAAACCACTTTTAGGCGACATGACAATCAATGGTTTGCGGAAAGGCCGAGCCATCTGTCTGCGTAGCAAGTGGAAAAAGTTGGCAGGCAAGGTGACGTTGGCCACGGTCATATTAAACTCTGCACATAATAAAAGGAAGCGTTCCAGACGTGCACTTGAGTGTTCTGGCCCCTGGCCCTCATAGCCGTGAGGTAAAAGCGCTACTACACCACTCATTCGTTGCCATTTCGACTCGGAAGAAGAGATGAATTGGTCAAACATCGTTTGTGCGCCATTGGCAAAATCACCGAATTGAGCTTCCCATAGTACCAGGTCATCAGGGGTAGCTAGCGAATAACCGTATTCGAAACCAAGTACCGCAAATTCTGACAATAAAGAGTTATAGATGCGGAAAACGCCCTGCTTTTCCCCAAGTGTACTTAAGCGATTGTAGTTGCCATAGTTCTTTTCGTCGCGAAGCACAGCGTGACGATGACTGAAAGTACCACGTTTGACATCCTGCCCACTTAGGCGAATGTTGCGGCCCTCCAGCAATAAACTACCATAGGCCATCAATTCAGCCATTCCCCAATCGATCTGATTGCTTGAACGAGCTTTCTTGATGTTCTTAAACAAACGCTGAACCTTACGTAGTGGCGTAAAGTTTTTAGGAATGTCGGTAAGCTTGTCCAGCAAATGCTGGATCGTATCTTTGTTAACGCCCGTTTCAGGAGACTGTATGAAGTCTTTTGGGTCGGTTGTCTTACGCAGTTTTCGCCAAGCTTCTTCGGGTTCTTGATAGATGTATGGAAGTGGTTTTTCGCGCACTTCATCAAGGCGATCCTGAAGAAGGCTCCAGAAAGATTGTTCCAGTTCGTCTGCCAATTGGGCATCAACATCACCACGCTCGATTAACTGTTGAGAATAGACCTCTCGTGGGTTTTTATGATCCTTGATGAAAGAATACATTTCCGGTTGGGTAAACTCGGGATCATCACCTTCATTGTGTCCATGACGACGGTAACATACCATGTCAATGAAAACATCAGAATTGAATTCCTGACGGTACTGCACGGCCATCTCTGCAACAAACAAAACAGCTTCGGGATCATCACCATTGACGTGGAAGACCGGGGCTCCAACAACAGCTGCTGCTCCGGTAGAGTAAACAGAAGAACGAGCATCCTCGAAATCAGTGGTGAAACCCACCTGGTTGTTGATCACAAGGTGGATACTTCCTCCTGTGCGGTAACCTTCGAGCTGACTCATCTGAATGGTCTCAAACACAACTCCTTGTCCTGCCACAGCTGCATCACCATGGATGAGGATAGGCAAAATTGCGTCGTATTCGCTATTGTAAAGAATATCAGCCTTGGCACGAGCGAAACCTTCCACCACGGGGTTTACCGCTTCCAGGTGGCTTGGGTTGGGAGCTAGTTTTAAATGAACATTCTCACCGGTAGGGGTCTCTACCTGGCTGCTAAAACCAAGGTGGTACTTAACGTCACCATCACCGAAACTTAGGTCAGGCACTGCTGTACCCTCGAATTCATTGAAAATTTGGGAATAGGTTTTTCCCATAATGTTGGCCAATACATTAAGGCGCCCACGGTGAGCCATACCAATAACGATTTCCTTGGCATTTCCTTGGGCAGCTTCGTTAATAATTGCATCCAATGCTACAATCGCACTTTCTCCTCCTTCAAGAGAGAAGCGCTTTTGCCCGACGTATTTGGTGTGCAAAAACTTCTCGAACATCACTGCACCATTGAGTTTCTCTAGGATGCGGCGCTTCTTGTCAACGTTTAGTCCAAAAGACTTCCCTGGATGACTTTGTTCCACCCGGGTACGTATCCAGCGTCGCTTGATCCGGTCTGCAATGCTATGATATTCAAAACCAATATTACCAGCGTACACTTCCCGAAGGCGATCGATAATTTGACGTAAAGTCGCATTTTCGAGCCCTATCTCTTTACCCGCAAAAAAAACATTGTCTAAATCACTGTCACTAAGCCCAAAATCTTCAAGATTAACATTGGGGTGGCGATCGCGACGGTCACGAATGGGGTTGGTCGTGGAAAGTAGATGCCCCCGATCGCGGTAGGCTTTAATGAGAGAGAGTAAGCGCAGTTCCTTGTTCAGTTGCGCATCGCTAGTGCTGCCGCCGGAAGTCTGAACAGCACCATTACTGTTGCTTTCCTTGGCAAATTCAAATCCTTTGAAAAAAGCTGCCCAGCTGTTTTCTACAGCTAGTGGGTTAGTCTGGTACTGCTCGTACAAATTTTCAATGTAACTTGGATGAGCATTGGCAATAAATGAAAAATCGGTCATGCTATTTCTTTTGTCCCCGTTGTTTTTTTTGGGGATTGACAGTCCTTGAGAACGACTGGCAAAACACTATGTTTTCCGCCGTAAGTAAAATTCATGCAAAATGAGGATTTTTTGAGCAACAAGGAAAAAATGAGCACTCTAAATACGTTTTTGATGGTATAGAGCTGAAAATAGGAAACAGAATGCGCTGTAACCTGTTTAATTTAAGCTGGATTTTGCCAAGGCACCCTCTAGGATATTCTTTTATTATGAAGTAAAAATGCCCAATAAAAAAAAGCTCCCCGTAGCAGATACCGACCCCTTACATTTGCGTGCTATTCGCTTAGCACTTAATGGCTCATATCGATTTTCAAAGCGCCTGGCAGGGCAGTGGTGCTACCGAGTGTTGGCCAAGCCGCCACGGAAAATATTATTGCCTGCTGAAAAAGACTTTCTGGCGGATGCCCGCCAACAAGTTATACCGGTGGGGATTATGCAAATCCAAACTTACCACTGGCCAGGTAGTGGCCCCAAAATATTACTGGCTCATGGATGGAACAGCAATAGTGGTCGCTGGCAAGCCTTGGCGAGCCAGCTGATAATAGCGGGCTACGATGTCTATGCCCTGGATGCTCCTGCTCATGGTGCTAGTGTAGGAGGAAGCTTTGCCGTTATCTATTACGGCAATGTATTAGCAGAACTAGCTGATACCTTGAGGCCGGAAGTGATTATAGGCCATTCGGCAGGAGGAATGGCGGCAGCTTATTATCTAAAACACTATCCGGAAGTCCACCATCCAGAGAAACTTGTTTTACTGTCTACCCCAGCTGAGTTAAATCACTTTATGGAGAGTTTCAGGAAAGGGATTGGATTGAAAAAAGCGGTGATCGATGCGATGGAGATGGGCTTTACGCAACGCTTTGGTATGTCATTCGACTATTTTTCCATTGCCAAATTTGTGCGAAATCTTCGAATGCCTGGCCTCATTATTCATGACGAAAAGGATGACGTTGCTCCGGTGCATGGCGCGTACCAAATGGCCGAAAATTGGCCGAATAGCGAGTTGGTGATTACTAGTGGCTTGGGGCACAGTATTCAGCACGAGCAGGTGAGGAAACGAATTCTAGACTGGCTAGCTTATTAAAGGCTGTTAAAAGACCTCCCGCAAGATCAAATGTGCATTCACTTCCCCCATCCCTTCTAGGTGTAGTTGGAAGTAACGGATCAGTTCGTTTAATAACTTTTGCCGGGTTTCACGCTCCAATCGGAGCTCGTGGGCTTTCGGGGCAGGATGATGCATCATTTCGTAAAAAGCAAGAGCAACTTCATCCATCAAATAATGCGCATGTGCAGGTGGCGTGGAAACAAATTCCCCAGCTTCCAAATCGAAAAGGGGAGTCGCTGCTGAGTACACACCAGCCGGAGAAAAACCTAAATAGGAGGATAACTCCAAAAGAAATCCCAGGTGATAATTAGCTACGCCCTCCTGAGCCGCATCCAGCCCTGCAAAGCGGTTGAATAAAAAACGAAATAATGGCTGATTTTCTTCCTGTTCCCGGATGGCTTTGCGCGCAACCTCTACCATAAATAACCCCACTGCTCCTTTGCGAACATCAAACGGTATGGAATCGTAGATATAAGCTGACCGAATTTCCTTCAGGCGATTCAAGTCGCGGTCATCCCGCTCATAGGCAACAATTTCTAACAAAGTCATCACTTGCAACAAACTGGCCTGCGTTCGAGCCTTGGCAGAGCGAACACCACTAATGATATATTTACGTAACCCTTTTTGTTCGGTGTACAACTCCACAATTAGACTGGATTCGCCGTACTTGTGGGTGCGAAAAACAATACCGCGGGTTTTTATCAGCATCTTTTATTTTTTGTGCAATACTCAGTAAAAAAAAGCCAAAATTATATTGCTAATCACTCGGCCCTCGCAATGGTAAAAAGGGCCACTTCTTATTCTGCATTACTTTCTGTTTGGTGTTTACGGAAGGTGCAAAATTGCCCTTAAAGTTAACAAACATTTCACTAGTGATCACTGGCAAAATTGCGGTGAATAGCCCCATCTTTGCTGCGAAATAAGTGCAAAGTTTGCAACTAAGCATTGTTTCAACTCGTCTTTAGTATATCACCCAAAATGCAGCAAGCAGGAACTATCACCCCCTTTTTTTGTCCTGAGCTTGCGCCAAAAGAAATTGAAATGAAAACTTACATCACCTGTTGTATCCTGATTATCACATCATTCTCCTTATTTGCAAATACCTCCGAACTGGCAAGCGTTGGTCGCTGCCTCGAAGAGCAATTGACAGCTTCCCCCTGGTCAGTGACCTCTGGTCAGCAATGGGAGTTCGCACATGATGGCACTTTGTTAGTGTTTGACCAGTCAAGCCAAGTGCTTCAGCAAGGCGGCTGGGATTTACAAGTCACAGGAACAGAGCTTATTCTGCAAGTAATAGTAGGGCCTGATGTCAAAAATTATACACTAACTCCTCACTGTGACCAGGAAAACATTATCCTCAAAGAATTTACCAGCGGAGAACTCGTGATGGTACCCTTGCGATACGATGCCAAGCTTACCCGTTCTTTGACCGGCGACTGGCAGAAAGGATTTTATGGCGAAGAACCTTTTTTAGCCTTTAAGGCAAATGGTACCTATGTTGTTACGGAAGTAACCAGCGATCATTATGAATTACGGACTGGTCGTTGGTCATTAATGGGTAATACACTTCTGCTGTATAATGCAGAGGGCGAGCTACAGGCTTTCCTGATAAAGCATCTCCAAATGGATGAGCTGGTGCTCTCTCCCTTTAATGCGAACCGTGAGGATTGGTATTTGAATAAACTCTAAGAAAAAGTCGTACTTTATTTTCTGCGCAATACTAAGGAGCTATCTTACCACTCCCACTCTTTTCCCAAGTCTTCAGGGCGGTAGTGTTGTTTGGTGTAGATCCTGCGTTTTTGGCGCTCAATAATCAGGCGTGCAAGTCCAATGTTAGCAGGTTCGGTAGCCGTAGGCAACAAGGCTGCTTGTACCTTTGCTTCATCAATATCCATTCGGTACATCAGGCTTAACAACCACTCCATCCGTTTGTCGATGAGAAAATCCAGATGGTCAACGAGCATCCTCAGAAGGTCTTCTTCTGAGGATGCTTCTATTTGGTCGATGGCAAAATCTTGACTAAGTAGTGTAGCCAGCTGCTTGTTGGCCTCTAACGCTTCCATGAAAATGATTTAATTTTTTCGATTCTGCTACGAAGATGCTTAATTTTTCTTATTCTTACTATCCGAGAATTATTGCAATACCGAACAGTAAGAGCTTGTTGGGGGATTTTCCTGCAAGCTCTGAAGAATAAGAAATGATATGATCCCCAGCACGAGAGAACAATACAATCGCGATTTTACCCAAGAAAAATACCAGGCTTTGGTAGATGATATTGCCAATAGCTTTGACCATCGTCCGCCTTTTCGTATTGCCGAAACGCCTATCTTTTTAGACCGTGAATTGCGGAATCATCTTGTTCAGGCTTGTGAGGATATCACAGATGTCATTGTGCAGCCCAACTTTCGTGATTTGTCTGCATCAGCATTACTGGCCGGGCAGGTTGTTCCCAACGAAACGCCTCATACGACCTTTTTGCAGATGGATTTTGGCTTATGCAAAGCCGCAGATGGCACCATCATGCCGCAATTAATCGAAGCCCAAGGTTTTCCATCACTTTATTTCTTTCAGGAGGCGGTAGCAGAGCGCTATCGGAAGCACTTTGGGATTTCTGATGAGTTTGTCCACCGTTTTGGAGGCCTGGATGCGGCAGGGTATCGCGAAAAACTGCGAGAAATTATTGTCGGAGATCATGATCCGGAAAATGTGATTATCCTTGAAGTAGAGCCAGAGAAACAAGTGACGGCCATCGATTTTTTTGTGGCAAAAAAATGGATCGGTATCGAAGCCGTTTGTGTCAGTAGCGTCATTAAAGAAGGTAGAAAACTTTATTACATGAAAGATGGTCGCAAGATTCATATCGAGCGCATCTTTAATCGCGTTATTTTTGATGAACTCATCCTACGTGATGACCTTCCCCGCGAATTCTACCTCACCGATGATGTCGATGTGGAATGGGTAGGGCACCCCAACTGGTTTTTCCGCATCAGCAAGCATACATTGCCACTTATCGATAGCCCTTATTCTCCCAAGGCCTTTTTGTTGAGTGAACTGACCGAGTATCCTCATGATTTGCACAATTATGTACTCAAACCGCTGTACTCCTTTGCCGGCAAGGGCGTAATTATCAACATCAACCGTTTTGACCTTGAAGCGATAAAAGATCCCGAAAATTATATCCTCCAACGGAAGGTAGAATACGCTCCGGTAGTACCTACACCAGATGTGCCCGCCAAGGCCGAGGTGCGGATGATGATGCTTTGGGAACGGGGTGCCGAGCGCCCTTATCTCGTCAATAACCTCGTGCGCCTCAGTAAAGGAGAAATGGTAGGGGTTCGCTATAATAAAGGCAAGGTTTGGGTAGGTGGCAGTGTCGGCTTCTTCCGCCCGTAAGACAGCACAAAACTAAATTGAGTC
>NZ_JBOEFX010000039.1:0-103405 GCF_050633125.1 Lewinella sp. | reverse complement strand
TCAATTTCTTTTTTGCGCAATATTGACGGCATGGTAGAAAAGACTTTTATAGAAAGTGACCTTGTTTTTGCCTTCCCGGAACACTGGGGGGTAAGGGAGTATGATAACCATCGTTTTTACAAAAATATTAGTGGCCTCGGCTTAAAAGGTGTTGACTTTTTATTGGTAGATCCTTCGGGGGCTGGCCATCTTTATCTGATGGAGGTTAAAAATTATCGCACCCGAGTTCGGGAAGGCATTGTTTATGAGGCTCCGCTTAAATCGCCCGAAGAATTGGCTGCAACTATCGCCATGAAGTATGAACACACATTAAGAGCTATTCGGGCCGTCCATTTATACTACCAGCGCAAATGGTGGTACCGCCTACTGAATCGTGTCATCCGCAAAAGTCAATACACCCAGTACGATTCCGTATTTTGGACGCAAGCCTACGAACTGGCCCGCCAACCATCACAGCATACCTTCTTGCTTTGGTTAGAGACAGAAACAGAAGATCAAGCGTATGAACAACAGTTACAAAACAGTATGGGCCTACAGATAGCGTTCAAAATTGGGAGGCAGATACATCCATATCCTCCGGGAATTATAGTGCAAGGCTGATTTTTTTGGCCGTAGCAGCGCTTCGCTAGCTACCACTTGTTCCGTTCTCAGTGCTCCCTCCGGTCGCACTACTATTCCGATGAAAGATCGGAACTCGTCCTTGCCCACTCCGTGCCCCGAGTTACAGCCTCCGGCTTACGCACAAGCGATGCAAACAGAATTAGTATTCATTTAACCTGAGATAGTCTAGGTATCCATTTCTCTTTGCTAATTTTGGGCCAAATAATGGATGCTATGTCTACTAGATTTTCTTTGTTTTTGCTAGGCCTGTTATTCTTGTTGTTGAGTACCTGCAATAAATCATTACAAGACCTCAGTGCTAAAAAACCGGCCAACAATATTATTCTATTAATTGGTGATGGCATGGGCCTCACCCAAGTTTCTACGGCCTATTATTACGGGGAGCAAACACCTAGCTTCTCGACCTTTAAGTACATCGGTTTGCATCAAAATGAACCCACCGATAAGAAAATCACTGATTCAGCATCTGGAGCAACAGCGTTTTCAACGGGTTATAAGTCTTATAACGCAGCGATTGGGGTAGATCAGGACACTATTGCGAGGGAAACAATATTGGAATGGGCCGCAAAAAACAGCAAAAGCACGGGACTTGTCGCCACCAGCTCTATTACACATGCGACACCAGCGTCATTTTTTGCACACGTCGCTAACCGAAATTTCCACGAAGAAATTGCTGCTGATTTTATCAAAGCACCCGTAGATTTTGCTGCCGGAGGGGGGTATAGGTACTTCAATCAAAGAGCAGATGAGCAAAACCTATTAACAAGACTAGAAGACCAGGGAGTCAAGGTGGATACAAATGCGCTTAGAGAAGACTTGGTTTTTGGTACACGTTATGCCTTTTTGCTAGGACCAGATAGCCTGCATAGCATAAGAGGAGGGCGCGGCGATTTCCTGCCTAGTGCTACGCGTACGGCCCTTAATTACTTAAATCAGGATAAAGATGGCTTCTTTCTAATGGTCGAAGGCTCGCAAATCGATTGGGCAGGGCATAATAATGATGCAGAGTACCTTATAGACGAAGTCCTGGATTTTGACAAAGCAGTGGCTGTCGCACTGGATTTTGCTAAAAAAGAGGGCAATACACTCGTGATTGTAACAGCAGATCATGAAACTGGGGGATTGTCACTTTCTTCCCAAAAGGTATTTGGCGTTAGTGATTATGGAATCATTAACCCTACCTTTTCAACAGGTGGTCATTCGGCATCTTTGATTCCCGTTTTTGCTTATGGTCCTGGTGCCGAACAGTTTATGGGGATTTATCAGAACAATGACATTTTTACTAAAATGATGAATTGTTTTTCAAAGTAGACTTCTTCTAAAATAAGCTCCCCTGGCTGCTATCCGGCAAAAGCCGAAAAGACATCCGATGGTACGGACTGGGGCCGTGCTCGGCAATGGCCGCACGGTGTATCTTGGCGGGGTAACCCTTATTGCTGTCCCAGCGATAGTGAGGAAAGTCTTCATGGATACGCAGCATATAGTCGTCGCGATAGGTTTTCGCGAGAATACTGGCCGCAGCGATGGATAAATACTTTCCGTCTCCTTTAATAATGGTGTGGTGAGGTATCTCCCGGTAGGGGTGGAAACGATTTCCGTCGATAAGCAATTGCTCCGGGCGTATCTTCAACTGGTCCAAGGCTCGGTGCATGGCCAAAAAAGAAGCACGCAAGATGTTGATTTCATCAATCTCAGCAGGGTCTACCTGGGCTACGGCCCAAGCAAGTGCTTCTTTTTCCACAATTTCGCGGGCAGCATAGCGCTTCTTTTTACTTAATTGTTTAGAATCGTTCAACAGCGGATGCGTAAAGTCTTTGGGTAAGATAACAGCCGCAGCAAAAACAGGGCCGGCAAGACAGCCACGTCCGGCTTCATCACAACCCGCCTCGATAAGGTGTTCACTCAAAAAAGGTGCCAGCATACTGGGTTATTCTACTTGTACGCGGTACAGATATTGCCACCGCTCTTCAAAGGTAATACCCTTGTGTAAATAGTAAAGGGTACCGTCGTGAATTTGCTGTTGCTTTAGATAAATCTCAGGTATAACAGCTGCTTCTCTCAGTATGCCAGTCCTCGGGTTCACCTCGTATACATAAGTATAATTGCGATCATTAGTTAAAGTGTAGAGCTTTTGGGAAACAGCATCTTGTAATATTTTAGCAGTAAAAGCTCGCTTTTGATGAAAAACAAAAGGTACTTCTCTGCGGAAAGAGGTGTCTCCTGCCCGAAAAAAAGTAATGCGATGATTGGCAAAATCAAACAGCAGTAAATCATCTTCTATAGTGAATAGTTGAGCATTTACAGGCTGGTAAATGATTTGTTGGGCAAATATGCTTTCGTCATTTAGTAGGTTAGCTACACGCTGCTCTTCGTTACCAATTCCTTGTAAAGTACTTGCTTTATTAGCCAGGAATCGATCCTCGTCAGCAAGGCGGCGAAGAAGGTCTTCACTATAGATTTCGGCCAATTGAAAGGCTTCTCCCTCTCTAGGGGAGGCAAAGATTGTGAAAATCTGTTTCTGCTGACGATAATAACCGGTATAGGTGTATTCTTCGTCGGTGAGTAGGCATGGCCGTAAAAAACGATTGTACTCATATATCCTACTTTGGGTGCCGATAAATAACTCTTGACTGTTGTGAGATAATTCAGTAATTGAATTTTCGTAAATGACATAAGTATTGCCCATACAGCTGCTGAATAAGCATTCCGGCCTGGTTTTTTCGAGTGCTTTTTCATCTATTATTTCTCCAGAGAGCTGGGTCAGCTGTACTCGGTAATGAGGAGATCGGTCGGAGTGGATAAGTAACACCATCTTTTGATCCTGTATCATGAAGTCCATAATAGTGCGATGGTCTGGAGAGATTTTCTCTGGCTCCCGGTAGGCTTTGACTACAATGTCTGGCAAAATGGAAACTCCTTTGATGAGTTTGATTTCGAGCTGGGTTTCTTTCTTAACTAAGGGTAGCAATGCTTGTTGATAACCAAGGTGAGAAATGACCAGAGTGTCTGGAAAGGAGGCTAAAGAAAGAGAGAAATAACCATTTTCGTTGCTAATGGTGCCTTGGTTGTTATTGATTGCATAAATGGTGGCACCCGACAATGGTTCTCGGGTAGTAGCATTACTAATAACCCCTTCTTGTCCCCAACTAGTGTAGGATAGAAGCAGTAGTGGCAGAATAATAAAGCGTAACTGGGCCATGTTCTGAAGGGTTTAGCTCTTAAACTTATCAAAAGTAGTTGGATAAGCAATGCATAATCATTGAAGGGCGATAATCACAGGGTGGGCTACTTATTTGATTGGCTAAAGGATAAAATAATACTTCTGATCTGAATACTATTGGAAGGCTTGTTGAAAATTAATATATTTGCCATGGCAACTAAATTAATTTAGCCTCAGCCCTAACCAACCAAAATCATCAACTATGTCTAGCGCTACCACTGCTCCAGAAAAAATTTACCAGGAAGCTGCCGATTTTATGCCTTTACTGGGTACCGACTATGTGGAGTTGTATGTAAGTAATGCTAAGCAAGCAGCGCATTTTTACCAGACAGCAATGGGTTTTCAGCCTTTGGCTTACGCCGGTCTGCAAACCGGTTTGCAGGATCGGGAATCCTACGTTTTGCAACAAGAAAAAATTCGCCTTGTACTTACATCACCACTGAAAAGTGGTACTGCTATAGGTAAACACATTGACCTGCACGGCGATGGTGTCAAGGTTGTTGCACTTTGGGTAGATGATGCGACTGCCGCCTACAAGGAGGCCACTAACCGTGGTGCAATATCCTATATGGAGCCGGTTACGGAAGAGGACCAGCACGGAAAAGTGGTACGGTCAGGTATTCACACTTATGGCGAGACGGTTCACATTTTTGTAGAGCGCAAAGATTACCAGGGTGTATTCCTTCCAGGTTACCAGCCTTGGAACTCTACCTACCAACCCACTCCTATTGGTCTTCAGTATATCGACCATATGGTAGGTAATGTAGAGCTTGGAGGGATGAATAAATGGGTCGATTTTTATGCAGATGTTATGGGGTTCACCCAGATCGTTTCTTTTGATGATAAAGATATATCGACCGAGTATACTGCATTGATGAGTAAAGTGATGAGTAACGGTAATGGCCGCATCAAGTTTCCTATTAACGAGCCAGCGGCCGGTCTGCGGAAATCACAGATCGAGGAATACCTGGATTTTTATGAAGGAGCTGGCGTTCAACACTTGGCAGTGGCGACAGATGACATCATTGGAACGGTCAAAGAATTACAAAGCCGTGGGATAGAGTTTCTGCAGGTACCAGGTACTTATTATGATACCCTCCTGGACCGCGTAGGAGAGATAGAAGAGGACCTTGCTCCACTACGCGAGCTTGGCATCCTGGTGGATCGCGATGATGAAGGTTATTTACTACAAATCTTCACCAAGCCTATTCAGCCACGTCCTACTATGTTTTTCGAAATCATTCAACGCAAAGGCGCACGCTCTTTCGGCAAAGGGAATTTCAAAGCCCTCTTCGAAGCTATCGAGCGCGAGCAAGAGTTGAGAGGAACCTTATAGGTTAACTTTCCTCTTGTTCGGCAAGCATCCGGTCAAGCATCCCCTCTTTCATAGAAAAGCGGGAAACGGTTAATTTTTCCACTTTAGCTATTTTTAAAACAAGCTTTACGAGAATCATTGCAACGACAATCATATCTGCTCGGTCATCGGGGATATCCGCCATGGCGTGGCGCTCTTCCTGATTGGCAGCGATGATTTGCTGATAGAGGTTTTCAAAACCATCAAGGGCTACTTCGTCGCAATGAGGGGTCGGCTTGATGGTTCCCAAAATATTGGCAATCACATCAAAAGTACCTGCGGCACCTACGAGGTGGTGCGTAGGGAAGCGACTAAGCGCGAGTTCCAGCTCGACCAGTTTGCTCTTTAGAAATAGCTGGGTCTGCTCTATTTCGATGCTGCTGATGGGCTCCGTCTGGTGAAGCTTTTTGTATAAAACAGCTACCCCCACAGGGAAACTCTCAAACCATTTAACTCCCGTTTGGTCAACAATAATGAATTCTACACTACCACCTCCAATATCCATAACCATCCAGGGTGCCTCTTGAGGGCCAATCGCCTGGCGGACACCTTCGTAAATGAGTTGTGCTTCTTCCTTGCCGGGAATAATGGCGATTTCCAGGCCCGTTTTTGCTTTGACTTCAGCAACGAACTGTGGGCCATTCTCTGCGGTGCGTAGGGCAGCAGTACCCGACACTCGAGTGGCCGCTACCTGGTATTCGTTTATCTTTTGAGCATAAGTCTCCAATGCACTTAAGGCACGCTGATATGCATTTTCGCCAATGCGTTGAATGCCGTCTTCGGCTAACTTAATAAACCTTCTTTCACGATAAACCGTTGTGAATCCTCCTTCTGGCTTAGGCTGAGCGATAAGTAGGTGGAAGGTATTGGTTCCACAGTCGATGACAGCAAACTTGGGCATAACAAGCAATTAGTTGAATAACAAACATACGCAATTTGATCTCTGTGTTGTTTTTTTAAAAAAATAGAAGTAAGAATTGAGGTACTAAAGCTCTTAGCGGTTGTAGTAAATCGTTTTAATCCTGAACTATTTCTTGGTAGTCTTTTGTGGAAGTCTTTACTTTCGTAAAAAAGAAGGTTTTGGAGGTAAATGCTCAACATCCGGTCTGTATTCAGGTGATCCAATTACTGGAGCAGCTTATTTGTACTCACTCCTTTTCTAAGGAAGAAAAAGAAACGGCCGACCTTATTGCTGCTTTTTTTGAAAATAATGGACTAGCAGTAAATCGAAGCAAAAATAACGTTTGGGTAAAGCACCCTCATTGGCAAACAGGTTTGCCTGTTATTCTACTAAATTCCCATCACGATACGGTCAAACCAGCTGCTAGTTGGCAGCGTGATCCTTTTGTGGCCAATTGGGAAGGAGATCAACTTTTTGGCTTGGGAAGCAACGATGCCGGCGGACCGCTAGTGAGCCTGATTGCTGCATTTCTATTGCTTAAAGATCAGAAGGACTTACCTTTTAATCTTATCATGGCCGCTACTGCGGAAGAAGAGATCAGTGGCGCCGGAGGTATCGCTCATATTTTGCCAGAGCTAGGGCCACTAGCCGGAGGAATTGTTGGTGAGCCCACACTAGGTCATGTTGCGATAGCAGAGCGAGGTCTAATCGTTATTGATGGTGAAGCACAAGGCGTCTCTGGGCATGCTGCCCGCGAGGAAGGCACCAATGCTTTGTACGTCGCACTGGATGATATCGCTCAGCTACGAGAATACACTTTTCCGAAAATATCCTCTATGCTAGGAGGTGTCAAGGTTTCAGTTACCCAAATTGCAGCAGGCAGTCAGCATAATGTGGTACCTGACCGTTGCCAATTTGTGATGGACGTAAGAGTAAACGAATATTATACTAACGAGGAGGTCGTGGCTGCACTACAAGCCGTGTGCCAGTCAAAGTTGACGCCGCGTTCATTGCGTTTGCAATCATCAGGGATAGCTGCCGATCATCCGTTGGCGAAAGCTGTTGCTGCCCTTGGCTTATCTACTTATGGGTCACCCACCCTCAGTGATCAAGCGCTGATGCCCTTTCCTACGATTAAACTGGGCCCTGGAGACAGTGCTCGTTCTCATACGGCAGATGAATTCATCCGTCGAACAGAAATCATTGCCGGTATCAAGACTTACCTTAGCGTTCTTGGACAACTTAAATTTGACGAATAATGGATTATAAGAGTGTAAAGGATTCTGAAGTCTTCATTTCAGTGCTGATGCAACCGTCCCATTCCAATTTTGGAGGTAAAATCCACGGGGGGTATATTCTCTCCTTAATGGACCAGATTGCGTTTGCTTGTGCCTCCAAGTATTCAGGTGCTTATTGTGTGACTGCTTCTGTCGATACAGTTGACTTCCGTAACCCGATTGAAATAGGCGAATTGGTGACTATGAAAGCGTCTATCAATTACGTAGGTCGCTCTTCTATGGTGGTTGGTATCCGAGTAGAATCCGAGAATATTCAGAATGGCTTTGTCAAACATTGCAATTCTTCTTACTTCACTATGGTTGCCAAGGATGAAGAGGGCAAGACAACCAGCGTGCCTGGCTTGATTTTGAATAGCGATATTGATCGCCGCCGATTTGTTAAAAGTATCCGCCGGATGGAAATGAAGAAAGCACATAGCGAAGAATATAAGGCCCTTGATGGCAGTACAGCTGAATCACTGGAAATACTTTCTGAATATAACGTCCAAGTAAACCTCTCCAATAATAATGAGTAATACCCCTAAAAATAAACTCTGGCAGAAAGCGTATGGCTTAGATGCCAAGATTGAAGCTTTTACCGTAGGCCGTGATCGGGAGCTTGATCTTCAATTAGCTCCTTTTGATATTGCCGGTTCCTTGGCTCACGGGAAAATGCTTAGTGAAGTAGGCTTGTTACCTCCGAAAGAGTATGAATTGCTGGCTAATAAGCTACGTCAGCTTTACCAAAAAGCGATCGCCGGCGAATTTTCTATTGAAGAAGGGGTGGAGGATGTCCACTCTCAGGTGGAAATGCTACTCACTTCGGCTTTAGGTGATATTGGTAAAAAAATTCATAGTGGTCGTTCTCGCAACGATCAGGTTTTAGTTGATTTGCGATTGTTTTTTCGCGCAGAGTTAGCGAAAATTGTTCGTCAGATAGAAACTTTGAGCACCTTGTTACTGGAAAAAGCAGAAGCCAATAAAGAGGTATTGCTTCCTGGGTATACACATTTACAAGTGGCGATGGTTTCCAGCTTCGGCTTGTGGTTCAGCGCGTATGCTGAAAGCTTAACAGATGATTTGGAGCTGTGGCGTGCTACACACCATATTATCAACCAGAATCCGCTGGGTTCAGCAGCTGGATATGGCTCTTCTTTTCCTTTGAACCGTCAGCGAACGACGGAGTTGCTAGGGTTTCGAGAATTGGCTTATAATGTAGTCCATGCTCAAATGGGGAGAGGTAAAACGGAATTGAATTTTAGTTTTGCCTTGGCGGGAACAGCTCAGACCCTTGGAAAAATGGCGATGGATGTTTGTTTGTATAACTCCCAGAATTTTGGCTTTCTGAAATTACCAGATGATCTGACCACCGGGTCTAGCATCATGCCTCACAAGAAAAATCCAGATGTTTTTGAGCTTCTCCGCGGGCGTTGTAATCAATTACTTACCCTGCCTGCGCAAATGGCTCAACTCAACGGCAATTTACCTTCAGGTTATCATCGTGATTTTCAGTTACTCAAGGAGGTGCTCTTTCCTGCAATTTCACAAATGAAGCAAGTATTGGATTTAACGACCTATGCGATCACTCATCTGGAGGTTAAAGATAACCTTCTGGAAGACGAAAAGTACCGTTTGCTTTACAGTGTCGAAGCTGTTAATGCAGCAGTACTCGAAGGGTTACCGTTTCGCGATGCCTACCAAAAAATAGGAGCAGAAATAGCTGCGGGTACTTTTGATCCTCCACGAGAATTAGGACACACCCACGAGGGTAGCCTTGGGAATCTTTGTCTTCCTCAGATAAAGAACAAAATAGATAGTGTAATGGAGCAATTCAACTTTCTCTCCTGGGAGGAAGCTATGGCTCAGCTTACCAACTAGTTGTTCTCTTCGTGTAATAGCTTTACTAAGTAGCCCCAGAAAACATTGTTTCCTGGGGCTACTAAATTTATGACTCTTTGTCTTGATGCGAATAATTACCAGCGAAAGCCGAGGGTAAACACAAAGTTTTCTCGAACCGTGTCATTATTTACGAATTGCTGTGCTGCATCTGCAGTAAGATAGGGTGTGTAAGTCGTTTTTTGGCCAGCACGACGATAAGCAAAGTCCAGATAATACGTTTTCTGGCGTAAACCTAACCCAAAGCTTCCAGTTGGATAAAAGGTATTGTCACCAACGATGGGAGCTTGCTGAAGACCCACTCCTCCTCTTAGTCGAAAGTTGCCAATCGCGTATTCTGCGCCAGTCCGAATTTTTACAGCACTGGAGAGGTTTGCTTCGGTTTCTTTATTGATTTCAGCTTCATCTGTAGAGAAACCATCAAAAAGGAAGCGGTTTTTGCTGTAGTTGACATATTCGACTTCGCCGGTAAGGAAACCACTTTTGCCAAAAACGGTACCAATACCCCCCAAAAGTCGCCATGGGGTGCGAAGGCTATAGTTGAATTGTCCTTCCGGAGATTGAGCAAAGCCATTGCTTTCTGGTTCCTCGGGTAGCGTATAACTATAGTCCATGCTTGTTTCGAAAGTTTCGTCTACTTGGTAAAAAGTAGGGGTATGGATAGCCATACTTAACCGTAAAGCTTGATGCGCACGATAGATGAAACCCAGCTTGAGGTTGATACCTGCTCCAGAGGTCGTCAAATCTTGTGTGTAACGGAGGTCGTTGAATACAAAAACTTCATCAGTAGGGTCAGTTTCTGTATATTCTTTTTGTTCCTGATAGTTTAGAAAGGGAACGCCAACAGCTAGGCCCCAGAGGAATTTATTCTGCACATTGCCAGCAAAGCCAAAAGACAATTCCGTTAAAGAACCACTGCGAATGACGGTCTCTGAACGTTCTACGACAGCGTCCTCTTGGCCGTCAAAATCACTAAAGTAGAAGCCATTGTCATCAATTAGAGCTTCTGCATCGTAAGCTACTCCAGCTTCAAAATCATCAAGCCCTCGATCATTGGCTAATTCCGCGAATCGTTGTACCAAACTTCCTTTGGAAGTACCTTGGTAATAGAATTGTTGGTTGAAATCAGCCAAACGATTTATGCCGATAGCAAAGTTGAAGGTCTCCATGCCGTTAGCACCACGTGAGCTGGTAACAATACCAACATTAGGGACATTGAATTGTACCGCTGCATCATCAAAGTCCAGTTGGTTATCACCGTTTAATAAACGGGTGTTGGCAGAGTTTATGTATAGCCCAGGGCTGATCATAAACTCAGATTTTCTAATCCATCCTAAACCGGCAGGGTTGGTACTAATGACGGAAAAGTCGGCACCCAAAGGGCCTAGTGCTCCTCCTGCGCCAGTGAAACGAGCACTTCCTACAGGGTCAAAATCAGAATACCGCAAGGCGTCTCCGAAGTTTTGAGCGGTAAGTAAGCTGCCAAATAAAAATGCCAGGGAAAAAACAAGAGGTTTGAATACGTTCATTGTAAAGTAAATTTTCAGGTTAGTAGAGGGCGTTTGTACTTCTGATGAAAAATAAAATGGGTGGAAATGCTGCCACCTCCACCCGTTTTATCTTATAGAAACCATATGTATTTTTGTCGTTTATCCGCCACGACGTGAGCTTGAGCTCGAACTGCCACCTCCGCGGCTAGAGGAACTCCTGGAAGAACTTGAGCTCCGGCTACTGGAGCTACTGCTCCGACTGCTACTTGAGCTCCGGCTAGAAGAGGTACTTGGTCTGCTGGAACTGCTGCTCCGACTAGGACTAGCACTGCTCGAAGGCCGGCTTGATGAACGACTGGTACTGGAGCCACCACCACGGCTAGAGCTAGAAGGACGACTAGAGCTACTACTTCTTGTAGAAGTGCTTGGCCTACTATTACCTCCACTACGTGAGCTACTTGGCCGCGTAGAAGGTCGAGTACTGGTCGACGGTCTTGTAGAAGGCCGAGTACTTGGTCTTGTCGATGGCCTTGTACTTGTCGATGGCCGCGTGCTTGGGTAAGTACGAGTCGATGGTCTAGTTGATGGCTGCGTCCGACTAGTAGAAGGTCTTGTTGATGTACTTGTTGATGGTCGCGTACTACGAGGAGGCGCGATTTCCCGTGGTTCACTGCTTGGGGCAGTCCGTGGATTGTAACTGCTACTTGGAGCAGTACGAGTTGTCGTAGCTGGCTGACGAGTAGAAGTACTAGGACTGCTTGGGCGAGTTGACGGCTGTGGTTGAGTATAGTCACGCGTACGACCAGCAGCACTATCCGAAGGCCGATTTGTTACCGTAGGAGTGTTGTTGTTACGGGTACGTTCCCGTTCCGCTAGCGATACCGTAGCTTTAGGACGATTGTTGGTCACATCTACAGGCCCACCGGTCTGTAAAGGAATCGTGCGGTTGTTAGTTCTTGGAGCTACGGTAGAACCGAGTCTACGAGGACCATAAGCGACAGTTGTGGTATTGTTGTCGTTGTAAACATTGGTGGTGTTGTATACGTAATTGTTTCCCCAGCCTGGAGGGCAGTAAAAGTTAGAATAACCTCCTCCCCAGCGATTATAGCCATAGCCATTGCCCCATCTGTTCCAGCTGTTACCCCAGCGATTGTAGCCAAATCCAATACCAATACTTGGACCGAAGGAGTAAGCATAGGGGTTGTAGCCGAAGTTCCAGTTGTTGTAACGGTTCCAGCTATTCCAACGATTATAACGGTTGTAGCGATTCCAGCGGTTGTAACCCCAAGGTGAATCGTAAATCAATACCGTAGTCCCGCCAAAAGCATAGGGGTCGTAGTAGAAAGCATCTATATAGCAAGGGTCGAAGTAATCGAAGCCATAATAAGGGCGGTGAAAACGGCGAATACGTGATGAGTAGTTGTAGTCGTAATCATCATAATACTCGTAATCGTCATCATCGTAACCATAATCTTCGTCATAATACTCATCATTGTAATTCGTATTTGAGGAAGAGTTGTTGTAGTAGGTGCTACTATTATTGTTATTATAGTAGTCAGAATCGGTTGCCGGATCGTAGTAGACATCGTCGTACTGAGCCGAAAGCGCGGACGCTACCAGCAACAGGGCGGGTAGTAACATCCAGGCCGTCAGGTTTCTATTTTTCATATTCATTTTATTTGGCGTAATTACTGCTACACTCATTTTGTACTTATCAAACACTAAATTATTACTTTTGTGCCTGATTTTTAGTTAAGACCTTATTAAAAGCCCTTTTTGAGGGTGTTAAATAGTATTAACAAGGCGATTTAACTACTGTTAAGACGGTTTGGGAACAATTTAGTCACCTGAAAATGTTCTTTCTAACGACTTGACATTCAGAGGTCTTTAATATAATAACAGCTTATACCACTTAGAAGTTGGCTTGGCCAACACTTAGTAAAAGGACAATACGATTATGGCTAAAGCAATTGCGAATCGCGACGAGGATTATTCTCAATGGTACATTGACATTGTAAAAAAAGCAAACCTTGCTGACAATTCCGCTGTGCGGGGATGCATGGTGATTAAGCCTTATGGCTACGCACTTTGGGAAAATATGCGTGATCAGTTGGACAAAATGTTCAAGGAAACCGGGCACGTCAATGCTTATTTCCCGCTCTTTGTACCTAAGAGCTTATTTGAAGCTGAGGAAAAGAATGCCGAAGGCTTTGCGAAGGAATGTGCGGTAGTAACTCATTATCGGCTCAAAAATAATCCGGATGAGCCAGGAAAGTTAATGGTAGACCCTGAGGCAAAGTTGGAAGAAGAACTGGTCGTTCGTCCTACAAGTGAGGCGATCATCTGGAATACTTACCGTGATTGGATCAATTCTTACCGTGATCTGCCTTTACTGATCAATCAATGGGCGAATGTCGTTCGTTGGGAAATGCGGACACGCCTGTTTTTAAGAACCGCCGAGTTTCTTTGGCAAGAGGGGCATACTGCTCATTCGACCAAAGAGGAAGCTATTGAAGAAGCAAAACGTATGCAGGATGTATACGCTCAGTTTGCAGAAGAATACATGGCTATGCCTGTTGTCCGCGGAACCAAGTCTGAGAGTGAACGTTTTGCCGGGGCGGATGATACTTACACCATCGAAGCACTGATGCAAGATGGCAAAGCTTTACAGGCAGGTACTTCTCACTTCTTAGGACAGAATTTTGCGAAAGCTTTTGAAGTGAAATTTTCAAATGAAAATAACCAGGAAGAGTATGTTTGGGCAACCTCTTGGGGCGTATCTACCCGTTTGATTGGTGGCCTGATTATGACACATTCTGATAATGAAGGCTTAGTACTGCCTCCTAAATTGGCTCCGGTACAAGTGGTTATTATCCCTATTCCAAAGCCAGGAGCAGAGATCGATGAGGTAGCTGAAAAACTGATGAGGGATTTGAAAGCAAAAGGTATTCGTGTGCAATACGATACCGATGCCAAGAAGCGTCCTGGGTTTAAATTTGCCGAACACGAACTACGTGGCGTACCTGTGCGAGTAGGTATTGGTAAGCGTGATCTGGAAAAAGGCGTTGTAGAAATTGCACGCCGGGATACTAAGGAGAAATCGGCTCAGCCTTTAGAGGGTGTAGTGGATCATATTGAACAGCTGTTGGGAGATATTCAGGACAACCTGTTTAATCGTGCGCTGAAGTTTCGCGAAGAAAAAACTACTGTTGTAGATACCTTCGAGGAGTTCAAAGCGGTCTTGAAAGAGGATATTCCTGGTTTTATTTCTGCTCATTGGGATGGTACCAACGAAACGGAACAGAAAATCAAGGAACTAACCAAGGCTACGATTCGTTGTATTCCCAATGATGCTCCCGAAGAAGAGGGGCAATGCGTGTTCAGCGGCAAACCCTCCAGCAGGAGAGTCTTATTTGCTAAGGCTTATTAACGAAAACAACGCGTAGGGAACAGTGCAAAATAAATGATCCCAGCGCGAAGAATCAGTCAACCAGCGTGAGCAGTAGATTACTGTTCACGCTTTTTTATTTTAATTATGTCTTCATTACTACTAGAAAATTACCAAGACCAGCAAAATCGCCTACCAGCTATAGGCCAGCATCTCTGTGCCCAATTCACATCAGGTGATATTATCGTTTACCAGGCTTATCATCCAGGGATTGCAGATTTTGCAGTACGAGAACAATCCTTTGGTGGCTCCCATTATTCGTTTTCCCGGATGACCTGGATTAAGCCTGGCTTTATGTGGATGATGTACCGGGCAGGTTGGGCAACGAAGCCTAATCAGGAACGTATTCTTGCTATTCGCTTGAAACTGGATGGTTTTTTAGCTATCCTTGGGGCAGCGGTACATTCAAGCTTTCAGGAAGCTATTTACCAAGATCGGGAGAATTGGCAGGCAGCATTGGCTAATTCGGATGTTAGGCTACAGTGGGACCCGGATCATGATCCTCATGGACAAAAACTTGATCGACGGGCAATTCAAATAGGGCTTCGGGGAGATTGGGTACAACGATTCAATAAGGAATGGATATTGGAAATTACGGATGTAACGAACTTTGCAAAACGACAATTTTCAGTGCTCTCCGAATCAGGTGTTGAAAAACTAGAAGTGCCAGTAGAAAATGTATTTCCCTTGGGGGAATATCCTTTAATTCAGCAGCGTCTTGGTGCAGATTAGGGCATCGTGCATGCTTTTTATCGCAAAAAACTTTGGATTTAAATCATTATGCTGCTGGCTGACGGTTAATTACACAGGGATCTCTGCTATTATTACTAAATTCACTCTCTGAAAAAGCGTAAAAAATGATAAAGACAAGTTTAGTGTTATTCTTCGCCTTATTGGGCCTGAATTTATTTGCCCAGGAAAGACCAACAGAAGATCCGGCCATTACTTATGCCAACACAATTACAGTAGAAGACCTTACTCGTCACCTTACCGTTTTGGCGGATGATGAAATGGAAGGACGCGAGACCGGACAACCGGGCCAATACAAAGCTGCTCGTTATCTAGAAGAAATTATCAAAGGTTATGGCTTGCCAGGAGTTGGGCCGGAGCAAACTTATTCACAACCCATCTCTTTTATCTCTGAGCGTTGGCAAGAAATTGATTTTGTTATCAATGGTAGTAGCAAACGCCATTTGTGGGATTACTATGCTTATCCTTCAAAAAATGCTGATCGGGCTAAAGTGATGACTGATGAAGTAGTCTTTCTTGGCTACGGTATTGAAAGTGAGGAGTATGATGATTATGGTAATCAAAAGCTAGAAGGTAAAACCATTCTGATTATGGATGGAGAGCCTAAAGATCGAGACGGCGTTTCTTATGTCTCGGGGACAGAGGAGGCTTCTGTCTGGTCGGAAGATATTTCACTAAAATTAAAAGCAGCCCGTCGGCACGGCGTGGAAACAGTGCTTATTCTTGATCCCAATTTTCAAAGAAACCTGAGCAGCGCCAGAAAAATTTCTCTGGATAGCAGGATGCACATGGGCTTTAGCGAAAAGCCAGCGGATAATTACAGTAATAGCATTTACATCTCGTCGGAAACGGCTAAGACCATTCTAGGATCTTCCTATGGTAAGGTTGTAAAAGCGAGGAAGCGTATTGAAAAGAAAGGCAAACCAAAGTCGGTAAGCATCTCTGTTGATTTGGCGCTTACGCAACAAAAGAAAGTTAAAGAATTATTGGGCGAGAATATGCTCGCTTATGTTGAAGGATCTGATCCTGTATTAAAAGATGAGCTATTGATAGTAACAGCCCATTATGACCATATTGGTCGCAGAGGGAACTCAATCTTTAACGGAGCAGATGACAATGGATCGGGTACCTCTACGGTACTTGAAATCGCTCAAGCGTTTACACTTGCGAAGGAAGCAGGCGTTGGCCCTAGACGGAGCGTCTTGTTTATGTTGGTTTCTGGGGAAGAAAAAGGCCTTTTAGGTTCTGAGTTTTATGTTAATCATCCACTATTTCCTTTGGAAAGTACGATTGCCAACATCAATGTAGATATGGTAGGCCGAGTTGATGAAAAGCATGCTGCTGATCCTAATTATATTTATGTAATCGGTTCTGATCGTCTGAGTACAAGTTTGCACGAAATCAATGAAGCTGCTAACGAAAAATATACGCAACTAGCGTTGGATTATACTTACAATGCAGAAGATGATCCGAATCGCTATTACTATCGCTCTGATCATTACAATTTTGCTGAGCGGGGTATTCCTGCCGTTTTCTACTTCAATGGCACACATGCCGATTATCACCAGGATACCGATACTGTTGATAAGATCAACTTTGAAAAAATGGCTAGAATCGGTAAGCTGGTATTTTATACCGCTTGGGAGTTGGCCAATCGTGATGAGCGGATTAAGGTGGATGTTGGTGTGAAACCTTAGTCGGGTGTAAAGGTTAGGAGGGTGTAAAGGTGTAATAGTCGACTCTTACACTTTTAAACACTTACACGTTTACACCCTCAGACCCAAGTTTGTTTGTCTGATAGAATTCTTGTAACTTGCTGGCTCTAATTATTTTTTTAGATGCGTCTAAATTAATAGCCCTACTTTATGCCAGATCAGTTATCTCAGGCGGAAGAGAATTATCTCAAAGCCATTTACAAGATTAGCCGCCAAAGCGGTACCCTCGTTAGCAATAACTCCATCTCAGTGGAGATGAATACCTCTGCGGCCTCGGTAACGGATATGATCAACCGGCTATCGCAAAAGGAGTTGATCCATTATCAAAAAAGGAAAGGTGTACGATTGACGGACTTAGGTGAACTTACGGCTATTCACTTGGTGCGTAAACATCGTTTATGGGAAACTTTCCTCGTTGAAAAACTCAATTTCACTTGGGATGAGGTACATGAATTGGCGGAACAACTCGAGCATATTCAGTCAAGGGAATTGATCAACCGCTTAGATGAGTTTTTGGATTTCCCAAAGTATGACCCCCATGGCGATCCCATCCCCGATGAAAACGGAAGAATAACAGAGCGTCAACAAGTATTGCTCAGTCAATTGCCGGTAGGAGAGAAAGCGGTTGTTGTAGGAGTTAAGGATCACAGTACACCCTTTTTGCAGTATCTGGAACGGACAGGACTGTTATTAGGTGCCGAGCTAATGATAGGTGAGCGGTTTGCTTATGACAATTCTCTTCAGTTGGAGGTTGCAGATCAGCAAAAGCTACTGGTTTCTCAGAAAGTGGGACAAAATTTATATGTACAAAAGAAATAGAAGGATGCTTCGAAGAATAATTCTCGTCAAATTTCTTATTGTTTTGTGCGCTGGTTTTATTCTGAGCGCCCAAACGGAAGATCGACCACTTGTGGTTGCCTCTGCGTCTATGTTTGCGGATATGGCGGAAGTAATTGGTGGGAATCTGATCGACATCAAGATGATTGTCCCGGTGGGTGGTGATCCACACATTTATGAACCTACGCCTTCGGATGTGCAGTTAGTAGCCCGGGCTGACCTGGTGTTGCGCAATGGACTTACTTTTGAGGGTTGGATTGATGAATTGGTAGTTAACTCCGGATTTAGAGGCCAAATCACGACAATAACCAAAGGGATTGATATCATAGAGAGCGATGTGCATGAAAATTCTGCGGATCCTCATGCTTGGATGTCTACGCGTAATGGCTTGATTTATATTCAAAATATCCGAGATGCACTGGTTACCCTAGCACCAGAATATGAAGCTGAATTTAATTTTAATTATCAGATTTACCGCCAGCAACTGGAAGACTTGGATCTGGAAATTGAGAAAATAATTACGGATATTCCCCGTCATAAGCGCATTTTGATTACCTCGCATGATGCCTTCCGGTATTTTGGACGGAGGTATGGCGTACAAGTAGAGGCTGTTTTGGGGACCTCTACAGATGCGGATGTGCAAACCTCTGATATTCGCCGACTCACCAGGGTTTTGCAAGAAACAGAGGTGCCTGCTTTGTTTATTGAAAGTACAATCAACCCCAAGTTACTCAAGGTGCTGGCCAAGGATAATAATGTCATCATTGGCGGTAGTCTTTATGCAGATTCTTTAGGTGAAAAAGATGGCCCGGCAGGAACGTATGTAGATATGTTGCGCCATAATGCACATACCATAGCAGAAGGATTGAGTTTGGATAAGCAAACGCTTAATCATGAAGAAGAGGAAGAGAATACAACGCAGAATTACCTGCTCTTTGGATTCATTTTGTTAATCATGGCAGGTAGTTTTTTCTTTATGGTGTTTAAGCTAAACGCAGGAGCATGAGTACATCAACAGTAATGACGATTGAAGACCTCTCTGTTTCTTACGAGCGTAAGCGGGTACTCAGTAATATATATTTACGAATAGAAGGAGGGCATGTGTATGGCATCTTAGGCCCTAACGGAGCCGGGAAATCAACGTTATTTAAAGCTATTCTCGGCTTGATTGAGGTGTCAGCAGGAGATATAAAGGTCAATAAGTTGCCGATTGAGGCACAGCGGAAAGAAGTGGTCTACGTTCCTCAAAAAACAGATGTAGATTGGAATTTTCCTGCGACGGTATTAGACGTTGTGCTCATGGGCCGTTATCCTCATAAAAAGGTTTTTAGCCGGCTCTCTTCAGCAGATCGAGCCAAGGCCAATGCCGCCATGGAGGAATTGGATATAACTGCTTTAGCAAAACGTCAGATTGGAGAATTATCTGGTGGGCAGCAGCAGCGTGTTTTTTTGGCGCGTGCCCTTTGCCAGGAAGCAGATATTTTTCTACTTGACGAGCCTTTTGTAGGTGTGGATGTTACAACGGAGGAGAAGATTGTACAAGTATTGAAACGATTGGCTAGTGAAGGGAAGACACTATTGGTTGTTCATCACGACTTGTCTACTGTTACAACTTATTTTGATCAAGTAATCCTACTCAATCAGCGAATGATTGCTTACGGACCTACGGAGCATACTTTTACAGAAGAGAATATTGCCAAAACCTACAGCGGACAACTCCCTATTCTACACCAGATGGGTGTGATTGACGGGAAGTAGGTTTAGGTTGATGGTTGGATAGTTTATTTGCTTTCGAAGTATTTCTACTAACCAACAAACTATCCAACCTGTTAACCCTATCGCGCGTAATTTACCGCACGTTTTTCCCGGATTACCGTCACTTTAATCTGACCGGGGTACTGCATTTCGTCCTGGATTTTCTGAGAAATCATAAAAGACAAATCATCAGCGTGCTGATCAGAAACTTTTTCTGATTCGACGATTACGCGAAGCTCGCGAC
This sequence comes from Lewinella sp., assembly GCF_050633125.1. Classification (NCBI taxonomy): domain Bacteria; kingdom Pseudomonadati; phylum Bacteroidota; class Saprospiria; order Saprospirales; family Lewinellaceae; genus Lewinella; species Lewinella sp. Next base: position 83,897 of record NZ_JBOEFX010000039.1, on the reverse strand, counting down.
CAGCTTGCATGGCGAAGGCTTTTTGTACACCTTCGTGGCCCATTGCCAGTTCTTCGAGTTCGGTGATACGCTTGAGGTAGCTTTCCAGGATTTCGCGGCGGGCACCGGGGCGGGCACCGGAAATGGCATCACAAGCTTGGATGACAGGAGAAAGGATGTTGTTCATCTCTATCTCGTCGTGGTGAGCACCTACTGCGTTTACAACGGCTGCGTGTTCATTGTGCTTCTGGCAAATTTCCATGCCCAGCAGTGCGTGCGACAGTTCGCTTTGTTCCTCTGCTACTTTGCCAATATCGTGTAAGAGGCCGGCACGTTTGGCCAGTTTTACTTGTTTGCTACTCAGGCCCAGTTCAGCGGCCATGGTGGCACACAGGTTGGCTGTTTCAATAGAATGCTTGAGTAGGTTCTGCCCGTAGGAAGAACGGAAACGCATACGACCGACCATTTTTACGAGGTAAGGATGCAGACCGTGGATATCCAAATCAATAACTGTGCGTTCGCCAATTTCCTGAATTTGCTCATCAATTTGCTTGCGCACTTTAGCGACAACCTCCTCAATACGGGCAGGGTGAATACGGCCATCAGCAACAAGGCGTTTTAGCGAAAGGCGACAAACTTCTCTACGAATAGGGTCGAAACTGGAAATTACGATGGCTTCTGGTGTGTCATCGACGATGATCTCGGCTCCGGTAGCAGCTTCTAGTGCCCGGATATTACGTCCTTCGCGACCGATAATTTGCCCTTTGAGGTCATCACTCTCGAGGTTGAATACAGAAACAGTATTCTCAATGGTGTATTCCGCACACATCCGCTGGATGGTTTGGATAACGATTTTTTTGGCGTCTTTTGCAGCGGTAGCTTTGGCTTCTTCTACAGAGTTTTTGATGATTGACATCGCGTCCGTTTCTGCTTTGGCTTTTACAGCTTGCAGAAGTTGTTCTTTGGCTTCGGTCTGCGAAAGATTGGCTACTTTTTCAAGTTCGCGAATATGGCGTTCACTAGCATTTTCTAGTTCTTCTTTCTTCTTTCCGACTATTTTTAACTGCTTCTCCAGGTTTTCACGAATAGAATCGATCTCTGTGCCGCGTGATTCGATGTCGAGCCTTAAATCTTCCAGTTTTTGCTCTCGATCTTTGAAGGTGTTCTGCTTTTGTTCCAATTCCTTGATTAAGGCTTTGGTTTCTATTTGAGCTTCTTTTAGTTCAACCTTTTGTTCGGCTTTGTATTTGTCAAAGTCTGAACGGTAGCGGTTGAATTTTTCTTTAGCTTCCTGGATTTTTTGCTGTTTGATCTTTTCGTTTTTCAGATCAGCAGTACCAATGATTTTTTCAGCTTTTGTTTCAGCTTCGTCGATGAGGCGCTTTGCGCTCAGGCGGGCCTCTTTGATTTCCTGATCAGAGCGGGCGTTGATCTCCTCGAGTTTTGAATTGATGGCGCTTTTGTTACGCATCATCATAATAATAAACCCGACGATTAAACCCACTACCAGACCTATTCCTAGTCCTATTCCTATCTCCATGATGGCTTGGATTATTAAAATGTTAGCTGATGCAGCATGCTGTATCAGACCGGAATTAAGCAATCAGTAGAAAAGGAAGGTCGTAAAAAGGTAAAAGTACTAGAGCAGCTGGTCGAGTATTTCGTCGATATTATCCAGGTGAGAATCAATACCGGGCTCATTCACGAGCGGTTTGTCCTGGCGTAATTTATAAAGATCAAAAGCGTAGGTGAGGATGGTCATGGATAAGCCATCTTGCTTATCCCGGCCCTGGTAAGCCGACTGAAAAGTGGTGATTTTATCATTCACCTCTTTGACGATTTTACGTACGGCCGGTTCGTCGGCTGCTTTGATCCGTAATGGATAAGGCCGACCGGCAATAATGACCGTTATTTTTATCATATTCTCCTCCGTCATCGCTTATTGCTGCCCCAGCCATTCGATACACTTATCGATTTCTTTGAGGTAGTGATCTATCTGTTGACGAATATCCTGATCTAATGCTGCCCGCACTTCTTTCTGCTTCTTTTCCTTACTCACTGGTGCGTGCTCCGAAATATTATGTCCAGCTTTCTCCACGGCTTTTTGCTGTGTTTCTAGCTGTTGTTTCAATGTTTGGTTTACTGCCCGAAGTCGGTCATTCTCTGCATCCATAGCCTGTAGCTTATTCTGTAAGCGTTCAAGTTTTTGGACAATCTGTTGCAGTCGCGTATTCAATTCCATACTTGGGCAATTCATTTGCTTCTTAGTAAACGCAAATTCGCTGTATCCAGTTGTACCTGATAGGGCACAAGTGTAAATAATACTAAAAGGACATGTCTCTGCATTTTAAGCATTTGTTCTGCCTTTGCAGTACCGGGCACAATATCACTAAATTTCATCGAATTATCAACAATGTGTGCGATTCAGTATTTTTTTGACTTCCCTTACAGCGTTTTACCGAGGCTACGCATTGTAAGGTTGAAAGGAAGGATTCCTAAGGACGCTCTCAATAGCTAAAAAACATAATTATGCGCTACAGTCTTTGTCTAGCACTCTTTATTAGTCTGTTCTTTGTTAGCTGCGAAAATACAGATACGACCAGCGTCGAAAATTCTGGTCCTTTCCCTGTGACTATTCCTACTGTGGAAAGAGAGGTTTTTGGTTATGTTAAAGAAGTTAAAAGTTACTTTAGTATCGAATTGCGTTCTTTATTTCTGAGCAATGTTACGGTAGAACTGCGTTATGAGGATCAGGTATTGGATGAAGCAAATACAGATCTTGATGGTGCTTTTTATTTTCCGAAACAGGTTATGCCTAGTGAAGGAACTTACCTCTATTACAGGGCTCCTGGTTGTTATCCCGGCGTTACTAAAATAGATGATTCTTATGTGAATCAGAGTGCTAGATATATTCTTTCCAATAAATCCTCCTTAGTTAATGGAGAAGCGATCTCGAACAGAGAAGAATACATCACCTTAACTGGTGAACTTCAAAATCCAATCAATAGCTCGGGAGGAATAATTGTGATCACAAATTCTTCCAATGAGATACTTGATGTTCGGGCAACAGACATGGACTTAAGCTTTCGGGTAACAGTAGTACCCGGAGAAGAGGTTTTTCTCCATTACTTGGTAAAGTGTGGTTCACTGGCTCCTGTGTCTTTAGGCACTTTTACGGAAAGTACAGACGTAGGTGTTGTTTATGACCCAACTTACGATCTCAGTGAAGATCGAGTATACGCCGATGTTTACCCCGTCGATTGTACTGGTGAGGAGGTAACGCAGGGATATTTACTAAAAACAGTCAATGGCCAAACGACGTATTACAATGAGTTTCTAGGCTACCCCTGCTCACTACTGGGGGACCCTGATGCTTATGTTACTTATGTGAATCCACTGACTCAGGAGTATGGAGAACGGAATATCAATTATAGCTCAGGGACTGAGTTGGATTTTAATATGACGATCTGTGAGGAAGATGAAACCTACCTGAGCCTCACTTTGAGCAATGGACTTCAATATGATTTCAATCTTTATACCTTCGCTAACATCATGCCAGATGGTCGATTATTTATCAAGCAGGTCAACAGTCTTTTTGATATTTATGACAGTATTGTTTTTGAACTAAATGCGGCTACCCCCGGAACGACAACGGCTAACCTGCGTATTCTCGGTCCTGGAAATAAGGTTTTTCAACAGGCCGATAATTTTACAGCGAGTATTACTGCAAATGATGGCGACTTTATAGAAGGTACGTTTAGTGCTGAAATCTTTGACGAGTTTGAGCAATCATTAGGCGTAATTACAAGTACCTTCAAAGCACGCGTTCACTAAAATTTTCTGTAAACACACATCGGTATGACTAGACCCGTAAAAATGCTCCGTTTGCAGGATAAATCAGAAATAGAGGCTATCATTATTCGCTGCCAGCAAAACGATAGGGTTGCACAACGCCAGCTGTATATGATGTTTGCCGATGAACTGATGTCTATAGCAATACGCTACGCCAAAGATAAATCGATGGCGAGAGATTTGGTGCATGATACTTTCATTAAGGTCTATGAAAAAATTGGCACTTTTCAACTCAACCGAGGGTCGTTTGTCGGGTGGATGAGCCGTATTCTCATCAATCGAGCGATTTCAGATTTTCGTAAGCATAAGCGGGTTCTCTATCAAACCGAAGAGGTTTTTGATCAAGCTTGTACAGATGAGGTAGATATTGTTCAGCAATTGGAAGCAGAAGATATTCTCCAGTTACTCCAAATTCTCCCGGAAGGTGGTCGGCTGATTTTTAATATGTATATCATCGAAGGCTATAAGCACAATGAAATTGCTAAAATACTCGGAATTAGCCCCAGTACGTCTCGTTCGCAATTAACCAGGTCAAAAGCGCTTTTGCGTCAAGCCATCACCAGACGTCACAACCGATTCAAAAAAACAGGTACTAAATAATTGCTGTAGAAATTATGGAAAAGCATTTCAGAAATAAGCTAAAACAGCATCATGTAGCGTGGGACAAAGAGGCTTTGTGGGAAGAATTAGTGCCTCAGTTGCCTAGCAATGAACCAAAGCGTAAACGTTGGTTTCTTCTACTGCTTTTGCTGTTGATCATTCCCTTTTGTTGGCCTACAGAAGAATTGACGCCATCTACGGAAGCTGTAGAAGCTGCTGATCCGATTATTCAGGCAAATCCAGATTTGGTACATCCTATATCGACAAAACTACAGGGTGTTGGAGAAAAGGCTATGATCTCTTCTTCTTCTTCTTCTTCTTCTTCTTCTTCTTCTTCTTCTTCTTCTTCTTCTTCTTCTTCTTCTATGGAGGTTTCTAATTGGCAAGGAGGACTTGTGGCGTACGTGGAAGAAGAAGCCGTGTCGTCATCAGTGCCGCAGGATGAGCGGACATCATTAGTTGAAGTTGTTACAGAAAAAACGTCCGGCTTGACGAAATCTAGCTGGGAAAAGAATACCGAGTTTTCCTTTTCGATGGCGGCAGAAGAAGCGATGCAGGCTAGGCAGAATAATCAAGCTACTACGCTCTTGATTTCAAATGGTTATTCCCTCTTACCCTCCACCTTGGAGCAATTTCCTTCTTTCATTTCACCCACAAGGAGTGAGGATGGAAGTGCTCATGAAGGACGCTTTTTCGCCGCCACTTTTATTGGAGTGGGAGCTGTTACAAGAAACGATACTTACCTCACGGGAAACACAGAAGTCGCTACAACCCAGCAGCAAAATCAAGGGTTCATTGTGCCTAAAGCGGTGACAACAATGCAAGTTGAAGCAGGGTATCGGCTTTCAAGTCATTGGTCGGTTGCCCTTGGGGTAGGGCAACAGCAAATTTATGAGCAATTTAATTTCAACAGTGTTATCCGTTCTGATACGTTTACTCAGGATTTCGACAAGGCCCGCTTCTTTGTAAAAAGCAGTGGCGATACCTTGTTTGTTTCAGGTGAGGGCGATGTACTCGAACAGGAAGTTAGAAAGATTCGTCACCATAACCGACTCCAATCTGTCTATCTGCCTTTACAGGTGTTTTATACCCAGGATTATCGGCGTTTTGAGTGGACTGTCGGAGCTGGTGTCAATTGGACCACGACAGGTAAGTATGTCGGAAGAATCAACGATATTGTGGGTGTTTCAGACGATCCAAACTACCAATTAATCCATCGCTGGGGATACTCGCTGAGCTTTGGTACCCGCTTTCAACTGACGGGAAATAAACATCTTTTCGCTCGCTGCGCGTACCAGAAAAGTCCTACTTGGCAGTACGACGGCGTACAACAAACGTATACTACTTATGGTCTACAGTTGGGGGCAAGCGTTACTTTGGATTAAATGACGTTATTGGAAAAAGAATAGGGGGCTAATCTCGTAAGATCAATCCCCTATCTCTAATGTTATTTGCAGTTGCGCGTCGCGCAAGTTATTGGTTAGCGGCGAATTTGAGCCCCAAGTTTCGTTTCGCAGGTAGTAATTATTTTTTCCATTACTTTATCAATTTCTTTGACTTTTAGCGTACGGCTAGGGTCTTCAAAGATGAAACTAACAGCGTAAGATTTCTTGCCTGCTCCCAGTTGATCTTCGTTGATGTATAGATCAAAAAGATTGGTTTCTCGCAGTAATTTTTTAGCGGTTTTGCCAGCAATTGCGGCGATGTCACTAAATTTAACGGCTTGGTCAACGACTACTGCCAAGTCCCTACGCATGCTAGGGTACTTGTTGAGTTCTGTAAATTGTACCCGCTTTTTGGGAAGTGCCTTGAAGACATGATCCCAGTTGAAGTCAGCATAGAAAACTTCTCCTTTGATGTCCATGCCCTTGAGGAGACTGCCTTGTAAGCGACCAAAGCGTACGAGCTCTTTTGGCCCACGGAAGTAACGTGTACCATAGACGATTACCCCTTTTTCTGAAACTTCCTCTTGTTGGAAGCCTTGTACGCCCAGGCGGGTCAGGATACTGTCAACGTAGGCTTTTAGCCCGTAGTAACTCACCATAGCTTGGTCATCGGCAAGCCAGCTTTCTGCTTGACGACGGCCTGTCATAAATAAGGTAAGTCGGTTTATTTCTTCGAAACCTTCGTCTTCTTTGCGGTAGGTACGACCGAACTCAAAGAGACGTAAGTCACTCTCTTGACGGTTCTGGTTGCGCAGAATTGCCTCTAGTCCGCTGTACACCATGTGTGGACGCATAATGTCCAGGTGGACATTGGAAGTATTATTGATGTAGACCAATTCTTCGGCAGGAACCAGTGTTTCCTCCGTCTGGTAATACCGGGACTCAGACAAACTCAATGCCATCATCTCGTTGAAACCTTGAGCTGCTAGCAAGTCGCCGATTTTGTTGCGGATTTCACTTGGACTAGGGCTGGGCGCAATGGCCATACTGGTGGTCACCTTTGAAGGGATAGGCACATTGTTGAAACCATAGATGCGCAATATCTCCTCAATCATGTCTACTTCTCGAAGGACATCGGATTTATTGGTTGGCACTTCTACTGTGAAAGCTTTGTCGTCGTTTTCCAGGATCGCCATTCCCATTGCCTCCAGAATGCCATGTACTTTATCTGCGGGGATATCCACGCCAATGAGTTCGTTGACACGCTGATAGCGAACCTTAATGCGAGCTGGTGCTTTGACTTCCGGATAAATATCAATGATCTCCGAAGAGACCACTCCACCTGCTAGTTCTTCCAAGAGCAGCGCTGCTCTTTTAAGCGCAAAAACGGTAATGTTAGGGTCACTCCCTTTTTCGTAAACCTTGGCGGCATCTGTCCGGAGGTTGTGCCGCATACTTGTACGACGAATGAACTCCGGATCGAAGTGGGCAGATTCGAGAAAGATGGTCGTTGTACTGTCCTTTACGCCAGATGTAATACCGCCGAATACACCTCCAATACACATGGGGCTTCCTTCCCCATCACAAATCATGAGGTCTTCTTCGTGGAGTTCACGTTCGACCTCATCTAGTGAATGGAATTTGGTTTTCGCAGGGAGCGTTTCTACGATGATCTTTTTACCCTTGACCTCGTCGAGGTCAAAAGCATGAAGCGGCTGGCCAAGTTCGTGCAAGACGAAGTTGGTGATATCCACGACATTGTTGATAGGGCGAACTCCTACCGCATTCAAGCGAGCTTTCAACCAATCTGGAGAGTCTTTGATCGTCAGGTTGCTGATGGTTACCCCAGAGTAGCGGGGGCAGGCTTCCGTATTGCGGACCTCTACAGGTATTTGTAAACTGGTATTCGCTACAGCAAAAGCATCTACACTAGGAGGTTGCACTTTACCTTCGTGCTGATGGTTGACGCGCAGTGCGGCGGCCAGATCATAAGCGACCCCTAGGTGGTTGGTTGCGTCAGAGCGATTGGGTGTAAGCCCTATTTCGTAAACGTAGTCCGTTTCTACACCATAATAGTCGCGAGCAAGCTGGCCAACGGTGGCGTCGGCAGGAAGGACGATGATACCATCATGGCTATGACCAAGACCGATTTCGTCTTCGGCGCAAATCATGCCTTCAGAAACTTCGCCACGAATTTTACCTTTTTTAATGGTAAACGGATCCCCTTCGACAGGATGGAGCTCTGCACCAACGGTAGCTACAACCACTTTTTGTCCAGCGGCCACGTTGGGTGCTCCACAAACGATAGAAATTAATTCATCACCACCAACATCAACCTTGGTAAGTGAAAGCCGATCGGCACCAGGGTGTTTGCCACATTCTTTTACTTCACCAACGACTAGGCCACGCAGACCACCGGGAATGGTTTCTACCTCTTCCATGCCTTCCACCTCCAGGCCGGTACTTGTCAAAATGTCGCCAATGGTTTCAGGGCTGAGGTCTTTCGTGTCTATATACTGGCGCAGCCAGCTGAGGGATACGTTCATCTTTACCTAAAGTCTATGATCCTGTATTTAATATTGCGCTTTCTCTTACAAGCCCTTTCTTTTTGGAAAAGTTCCAGAAGGCGCTTGATTTAAGGGGGCAAAGATAGGAAAAAGAGAATGGGTTTAAAGGAACTTTTTAAATATCCCCCTTCTCTGACAATTTTTGTGGTCAAGCTAAAGTGAAAATGTTAAGCGACTGATAAAGAACGTTATTTTTACTTTCGATTGACTCAAAACACAAGAAATGTCAGAGAATCAATATCCCAATGTACTCTTCCTAGAAATCTTTGCGTTTCGCAATCATTCTTATAGAGAGAATCGGAATGAGTACCCAAAGCCCCAAGGAGAGTAGGGTTACGATGGTTCCCCAAAGAGTACCGAAGAATTTTTGGAAAACAGCTCCGGTATATCCCATCAAGGCAGAGATGTCTAACTTGAGTAGAATGAGTATTCGAGATAAATCAATAGGGTTGAGAATACTCAGCCCTAAAGCCGCATTTTCTAGAGGGTAATCTCTGAAAAAAAGGAGGAGTAACAAGACGATCCCGTCGTAAACGACTGCAAAGAATAACCAAGTTAGAATGGCTAAGCCAAAACCCCTGATCTTATTGTCGTTGCGAAGTGCAATTAAGAAGGCCAAACCAGAGAAAATAAATGTCAGGAGAAGCCCATTGCCCAATAATGTCAAGAATTCCCAGGTCGCTCCGGAAGAAGAGAGGCCGTAGTAGAGAAATGGTAAACCTATTCCCAGCAAGAGACAAAGAGATAAGGAGAGTGCTAGGCCGAAATATTGGCCCCAGAAAATAGCACTTCTGCGGATGGGTTGTGCCAGTAGTAAGACGGTAAATTCACGAGAATTGTACGCGTACATGACTCCAAAGATGGTGGCAATCAGAGGGCAAAGGATCAGAATAACATTCATCAGGCTGATAATAACCGTTGAAACATCACCGCTCAGCATGAGTAAGGAGGTCGTAAAAATCAAGTAAAAGCCGAAATAGATATAATTCCAACGACTTCGCAGCAAATCGAACAGGGTATATTTTAGAATCTTTTTCATTTTGGATGATTTAAGAGGTCAAAGCGTGGGTAGGCAAAGAAGAGGTTGTTTGATCCAGGATACTGGCGATTGCTCGTTCCAGGTTAGTTTCCTGTTGTTGCTCTTGCAGCGCTTGAATTGGCCCTTGGAAGTAAATTTTCCCATCCAATAAAAAGACAATGTCATCGGCGATTTCCTCCACAAAACTCATGATATGCGTTGTGATCATAATCGTTTTTCCAGCCTGTTTTTCCTCGCGGATAAGGGCACGTAGGCGCACCATTGCTACAGGGTCAAGCCCGGAAGTAGGTTCGTCAAGAATGACCAGGGGGCTGTCGTACATGAATGCAAGGGTGAGGTTGACCTTTTGCTTCGTGCCTCCAGAGAGGTTTATAAGCCGTTCATCCAGATAGTCCTCTAGGCCGAAGAGTTGGATAAGCTTGTCGTCTTGTGCAGGGGCCTGGCGGATATCCTTGATCATGGTGATAAGTTCTCTGACGGTCAGGTTCTCCGGAAACTGGGCAATTTGAGGCAGGTAGTCGATGGCTTTACGGTATTGCCACTGGCCTGCGATTGCTTCTCCCTGAATTTGGATATTGCCAGTATTGGGAATTACCATTCCTAAAATACACTTGATTAAGGTTGTTTTGCCTGAGCCATTTGGTCCCAGGACAGCAGTTATCCGCCCGCCCTTTTTGATATGCAGGTCGATACCATTAAGAACGGTGTTTTTGCCAAAGGCTTTATGGAGATTTTGAATCTTTATCATTTGACTATTTGCATTAGTGGGGCCTCGTCCAAGACGTTTTCTGGCGTAAAAATCGGGCTAACTTTTTCTGAAAAGTTGATGAGGTCAACAAAGAAGCTGCGTAGTAAAATAATAGCCTCTGGTGCCTCTGTCAGTACGTGCGAGAATAACTTCATCGGACGATGGGGGACATCGCCCAGGCCATCATAATCCAAGTCGTAGCCGGTGTATTCTCCCCAGTAATTACCATTGAAAGTGTTGTTGTTGACCCGGCTGTTGACAACCAAATCGAGAGAGTTGTTTGTAAAGTTGTTCTTAGTAAAATGATTGTCCAGGCAGCCTCCGCTCATTTGAATAGCCCAGCCATTGCGTATGAAATTATTGTTTTGGTAATTCAAACGGGTTGAACCTTCGAGCAGGATGCCGATGGTGTTTTTCTGGAAAACATTGTCTTTAATCTCTGCGTCATAGATTTCTTTGAGCAATAATCCGTAAGAAGATCGGCCCCAGTTTTGGGCGAAGAAATTTTCCGTCATGCTAATGTTCTTGGAAAACATCACCGCTACGCCTGCGCCATTGTCGTAAAAAGTATTACAAGTGTAGCTGTTGTCATTGGAGAACATGAAATGCAGCCCGTAGCGGATATTGAATTCACTAAGGTTGTCAGCAATGGTGCTTTTGTTGACAAATTCCAGGTAAATACCATCGCGATAGCGCCTTACAAGGTTGTCTGAAATGGTTAAATCTTCGGCATACCAGCAATGGATGGCATTGCCGGAATCCATTTCGTTATTGGCGCGCCCCAGGAGAATATTGTCTTTGATCGTTCCGTGCTTGCCGTTTTCAATGTAAATACCAAAAAAAGCGTTGATGACTCGGTTGTTAGTGATCGTGAAATAATCGTGTCGCTTGACGCGGATCGCTGCGAGGTCAGAAATGTGACTTACGCCCGCGTTTTGGAATTCTAGCCCTGTAATGGTTACACTATCGGCAGTAATAATCAGGATTTCCCCCTTGCGCTGCCCGTCGATGACGGGCATGCCTTCTCCGCGAAGTACAAGGGAGCAGGTAATGGTCAGCCCGGATTCTTGATAGGTGCCTGCTTTGACCAGGATTTCATCACCGCTGACAGCTTGGTCAATTGCCTTTTGGATGGTAGGAATTGAGCAGGATGGACAAACAGTGATGGTTTTGGCCTGAGTAGCCAATACGCTTATCATGCAGAATAATCCGATCGCTAAACTTCGCATTTTTATCGTTTTATTTGATCTTGGATTTCTTCCCAGGTGTACAACTTCCCTTCTTTCTCTTGTTGGAATTCTTGAGCTGTAGAAGCATCAAGAAAAGCAGAAAGGTTAGCTCCCATTGGGCTGGAAATATTAGGACTGATTAGGAAAGTACAGTCTTCAGCGGGATGCAACTCGCCTGTTGTTTTGGAATAATCATTGACCAATGTAAAAGCAAATTCGGTATCCTTGTTTTCTTGTAAATAATGGATTTGACATTCAATCGCATCAAATTTATAAGCGCGTCCTTTGGCGGTCACTACCTCTGCTGCGTGCTGTAGATCGACGATGGTCATGCGACAAAATTCACATTTATCAGCACCGTACTCAATGGGTTGTGGCTCAGGGGTACAGGCCAGAAGCATTAGCGGTAAGCTGAGGCTAAGAAGCAACTGTCTCATGTTGTTCGTTTTTGCGTTTTAACCACCATGCTGTCCCTCCCAAAAGGAAAGATAAGCCTACAAAGTAGCCCCCAATGTGAGGAAGAGAAACAGCGGTGAAATTGATGATTTCTTTTCTGCCAATGACCGGAGGTTGAAAGGATGCTCCGGGGATTTTTATAGGAGCGGTATCACTTAGGTTGTGACCGTAATCATACTCCCATAGATAGAAGTCGTAAAGCCCCAAAATGCATAAGATAGCAAAGAAGATGAGCCATCCCATAAATGCGTAAGGACGATTAACTAATGCCGCAATTAACCCAAGAACAATAACACCGATAATTACCATCGGAAAGTACTTTAACTCAGGAATTGCATCGGGATCTATTTCTTTCATCCCCACATAATGGTTGAGGATATTAATGTTTTGTAAGGTGCCAGGGGTCTTTCCGCCAATTTTATTGATGGAGATATGCATCTCTACGCCATCGGGATATTGGGGGGCAAATAATTGTATTTTCCACATGGGGAAAACGAAAAGCATGAGCAGGCTGAGCGCGGCCAAGATCATGAAGAATTGAGGCAAACGTTTCATGGTGAAGCTTTGTGGGCCGGTACAGCTGAGGATTGCTGTACCGGCCATTTGGAATGATACTAGTGCTTACTGGGTAAATTCATCTTCACCCAACGACCATTTCATTGGCATATTTGAAGTGCTAGGAGATACGCGAATGTATCCCTGCATTTCCTGGTGTAATGCCGAACAGAAGTCTGTACAGTAGAAGGGGTAAACACCCACTTTTTGAGGCTCCCAAATCATGGTTTCTGTTTGTCCCGGCATGATGAGCAATTCGGCAGTCCGAGCTCCCATGACCGCAAAACCGTGAGGAGTATCCCAGTCTTGTTCCAGGTTGGTTACGTGGAAGTAGACCTTGTCACCTACTTTGATACCTTCTATATTGTCAGGAGCAAAGTGGCTACGGATTGTGGTTGCGTATACGTGAACCTCGTTGCTGCTGGTGCGCTCCACTTTCGTGAATTTCTCGCCCTTGGCAGCGTAAGGGTGTTCGTTTTCTTCCAGCGGATAAAATTTCTTGGAATTAGGAACAATCTTAGAGGCCAGTATCCCTTGTGCGTAGTGGGGCTCGCCAATCGTTGGGAAATCAAGAAGAAGCTTCATCTTGTCGCCAGAAATATCGTATAGCTGGGCAGAGTGGTTAAGCTCAGGGCCAGTAGGCAGATAGCGATCTTTGGTAATCTTATTCAATGCTACCATGTATTTACCATCAGGCTTGCCAGAATCTCCGCCAGGGATCATCAAGTGACCTACAGAGTAATAACAAGGGGCGCGGTCTAAAACTTCCCAAGTACCAACTTTCCATTTGACAACTTCAGATGAAATGAAGAAGGTTGTATAAGCATTGCCTTTGTCGTCAAACTCTGTATGCAAAGGCCCAAGCCCTGGTTTCTCAACGATGCCAGCTACGATTTCTTCGTACTTCAAAACGGGGATACCTTCGATTTCTGTTTCGAAAGATTTGTTTTCAATGGCTTCCAGCACTTTCGTGAACGAGTGAACGGTAAGGTCAGCAGACAATTTACCATTACCTACAATGTATTCTCCGGTAGGGTCAACATCTACACCGTGCGGCGATTTAGGAGTAGGTAGGAAGTAGACCAGTCCTGGACATTCAGAAGGAATTAATACCCGAACTTTATCCTGCATCTTAGTAGTAGCAGAATGCGTCTTCTCATTTAGAACGTTATGAGCATAGTTGGCAGGAACTTCCTGAAACTTACCCTGGGCAATGTACTCTTCTGCCTTTTTCCAGTTAATGGCCGCAATGTAATCCTTATCGTTTTGCGAAGCATTTACTTCCAGTAGGGTGCTTTTTTCCTCTGTATTGTAAGAGGTAAAGAAGGTCCAACCATGTGATTTGCCTTTGCCCGAGTGGGCGAGGTCGTAATCAAATGCAGGGAGTAACACCTGGAATTCGATATTCATTTCACCATTGTCAGGATCGACCTTGATGAAGGTTTGTGCACCACGGAAATTTTCTGCATAAGTATTGATGGCTACATCCTGCTGAGGAACGGGTACACCAAAGCGGGTACCTGCCACTACATACTCTGTGTTCTCAGTAGTGAAAGGAGAAGAGTGGTTACCCCCAGAGTTGGGAATCTCAATAATCTCAGCCGTCTCGAAGGTAGTAAGGTCAATACGAGCTACACGAGGTGTGTTGTTCCCATTGATAAATAGCCATCGGCCATCGGTTTCCCCTTTGGTTTGTGACAGCTCAGGGTGGTGGGCATCATCCCAGGGGATAAACCCAAAGGAAGTGTTGAGCATTGGCTTGGTCTCTTCATTATAGCCATAGCCCTTTTCTGCATCTTGAGAAAAGACAGGGATGACCTTTAATAAACGACCAGAGGGTAGGCCATATACACTAACCTGCCCGCTGAAACCACCGGAAAGGAACGCATAAAATTCGTCGTACTCTCCTGGCGCGACATAGACGGCGCTAGCTGCATCCCCGCTCAAGGCAGAAGCCTTCTGAGGACTGGAAGAACAGCTTTGATTGGTGAAGGCTAACCCTAGCACAAGAGGGATCAACCATAAAAGCCATTTGAATTTAAACGGATTCTTCATAAAGCAATCATTTTACTTAAGGGTGTAAACAGGGGGAGGATAAAAGAATGTGGATATACATCTTTGTTATTCCCCATTATTTAGTGACAAAGTTCACCGTATTGAGCCCACTAATAGATGATAACAATCATCACGATATTTAATCTTAAGCATTTGATTTTTTGAGATAAAGAGATATCTTTGTCTTATTTATATCTTTGTCTTATTTATATCTTTGATCAAGTAATCAACTGAAAGCTCATTAGATGTTCTCAAAATCTTGCAAGTATGCGATTCGGGCAGTGCTGCATATTGCCGCACATACGGACGGAGAAAAAAAGATTGGTGCTAATGAAATTGCGGAAGCTTTGGAGGTGCCCAAGTCTTTCTTGGCAAAGCTATTGCAGCAACTTGCCAGGCATCATTTGATTGCATCAAGCAAAGGGGCAGGAGGAGGTTTTTATTTAGCGCCAGAAAACCAAGAAGTGAGCTTAGAAGATGTGATTAGGTGTATTGATGGAGAAGACTTGTTTACGTCGTGTGCATTGGGGTTGCCGGTTTGTTCTTCGGAAAAACCATGTCCATTACATTGTCATACATTGGTTTTTCGGCAGAGTATTGAGCAAATGAAATCAATTCCCGCCTTGGCCCGAGAGATAAAACAGAATTAACGCATTGAAATACTTATAAATCTAATAAACTAAAATTATTTGCCATGAGATTTATCATTGGATTATTATTATTGTCGAGTATGGTTTTCGCTTGCGGAGGTGGAGCTGAAGAACCTAAGGAGACTCCTTTTACAACGAATGCTACCCGGCCTGATGATGGCAAGGGCATTGGCGAAATTAAAGAGGTTACGCTAAACAATCCACTGGATCAGGATATGGTCGACCGAGGCCGTGGAATCTACGAAATGAAATGTGCGGCTTGTCATAAACTATCAGCTCAGCGGGTAGTAGGTCCAGGATGGAAAGGCATTACGGAGAAACGTAAGCCAGAGTGGATTATGAACATGATCACCAATGTAGAGGTGATGTTGGATCAGGATCCGGCAGCTCAGAAACTTTTGGAAGAATGTCTTACCAGAATGCCTAACCAGAACATTAGCATCGGGGATGCACGGGATTTGCTGGAGTTTATTTACGCCAACGATGCGGAAACTACAGAATAAAACAAGGATTTACCTATAGAATAAATGTAGGCTATTCGATCTGGTTGAAACCAGGTTCCGCGCGGCTTTAGTCCGCAATGAGTTTCCCCGCTCTTAGAAGCGGGCTGAAGCCCGCGTAACCTGGTTAACAGTAGTTTTGTCTATCGCTCTCGTTTTTGAAAATTGATTCTCTTATATTCCTTAGCTTTAGTTGGATTAGAAAACGATAAGAGAAGGTGAAAATTTACGACTTGATGGCTAAACGATGGTTGATTATAGCATTACTTAATTTTTTGATAGCCGCGTCTCTTGGCGCACTCCTACGTTTTGCATTTGTAGAAGAGGTCAGTTGGTTAAATTTTAAAAGTTTTTTGCACGCCCATTCTCATGTAGCGATGCTGGGTTGGGTATACATGGCCCTTTTTGCTTTGCTTACCACCGCTTTTGTTTCCTCTTCCAAGGTAGATCAACGTGCCTACAACGCTTTGTTTTGGGTTACCCAAATAAGTGTGGTTGGGATGTTGATCAGCTTCCCTTTACAAGGGTATGGTAGCGTATCTATTGCTTTTTCTTGCCTGCATATTATTTGTTCCTATGTCTTTGTAGCTTGGCTTTGGGCTGATCTTCCCAAAGGGAAATCTTTTGCCGTTTTACTTTTGAAAACAGCTATTGCTTTTATGGTAATTTCTACCATCGCCATTTGGGCGATGGGGCCGATTATGGCTACCTCTCTCAAGGGCTCTGCGTTCTATTATATGGCTGTTCAGTTTTATCTGCATTTTCAATTCAATGGATGGTTTCTATTTGGCGCATTAGCGCTATTGTTTAAAGTACTTGAAGATCAGAATTTGATGATTGATCCCAAAAAACAAAATTACTTTTTGGGGTTACTTGTTTTGTCCAGCTTGTTGACTTATGCACTGGCATTAGCTTGGGCGGCACCTGAAACATCTATTTTTCTGGCCAATAGTTTAGGGGTTATTGTACAGCTATCGGCTTTAGTTGTACTAGTATTTTTACTTAGGCCTCACTATAGCTCGCTAGAAAGATTTTTTTCAAAGGCAGCCTTCCGTTTATTAATCATTGCCGGTGTCTCATTTGCAGGAAAAGTCTGTATCCAGGCATTGGTAGTTGTACCCTTTGTAGCCGAAGCCGCATACACTATTCGGAATTACGTTATTGGTTTCATTCACCTCGTCTTATTGGGCGCAATTTCCTTTTCATTACTTGCGCTTGCTGGTAAATTTCAGCTGTTGCAAACCCAAAGTAACTACGCACGTTGGGGGATGATTATACTAGTGTTAGGTTTTATTTTTAGTGAAATACTTTTGTTTCTTCAGGGAACAATGTTCTGGGCTACGCTCGGATTTATGCCATATTATTACGAATTCCTATTTGGGGCCAGCTTTCTTATTCCTCTAGGAGTGTTAATTTTTCTTTTAAGCCAAGTGAAGGAGCTGAATTCGCCTAAAATTTAATCAATTCTTTTTATAGGTACAGACAGTACTATACTCTGTCAGCTACGAGACGAATCTCTCACTTCTCTTACTAAAATTTAAGAGTGGTTTTTTATTCTTAGTGCTAGTGTTGCCATTTTACCTATGCTAAGTAGGCTTTTTACAAGTAATTAAGCGTTTCTGATGGGAAATCAGAAACCTGACTTTTGTTAAATAACATCTTCGGTTCTATGCTTTTAAGCATTACTTTTGCTTGAGAATGTTAGGAGAGAAAGTTCTAAAATATGGTTGCCAAGGCAACAATGCTTTTTTGTACGTGCTTAATTTCTTAACATTGTGGACTTTTTCGGACCGGTGATCGGTTCGTCTAGGAATTAGCAAATGTCAAAAACAGGATTATATGAAACGTTCTTTACTGTTTTTCACACTATTGCTGTTTAGTGTATCCTTCCTCGCTGCCCAATCCGCTTCGTTAAGCGGAAAAGTTGTAGACAGGGGGAATAAAGAGCCGATTTTATTCGGTACTGTATCACTTTATCAGAATGGTGTACTTAAGTCCGGAACTGAAACGGACTTCGACGGGAACTACAATTTCGCAAATTTAGATCCCGGAACTTATGAGGTTCGATTTGGTTACCTCGGATATCAAACCGCCACGGTTACTGGCGTTCAGGTTTTTGCCGGAAAGGCAATTAAATTGGACGGAGAAATCGCTGAAGAGGGAGTTTTGCTGGATATCGGAGCAACTGTAACTGCTTATCGGGTACCGCTGGTAGAACAAGATAATACCACCCAGGGTGGTACGCTTACCTCCGACCAGATTCGTAGCCTTCCTACACGTAACATTAATGCCCTGGCGGCGACCACTGCTGGTCTGTCTACCGCTGATGAAGGGGATGCTGTGAATGTACGTGGATCACGTAACGATGCAACCAACTATTACGTGGACGGTGTTCGGGTACAGGGTAACTTAATCCCTGAATCGGAAATCGATCAACTCCAGGTTATTACTGGTGGGGTAGAAGCTCGTTATGGAGACGTAACAGGTGGTATCATTTCGATTACTACCAAAGGCCCTTCTGATAAATTTTCAGGAGGTATTGAAGCGGAAACGTCTCAATATCTTGACCCTTACGACAACAGCCTGTTAGGGATTAACTTATCTGGCCCTATTCTTCGTAATAAAAAGGGCGTTTCTGTCCTTGGATTCCGGGTTGCTGGCCGTTATACTTATCGCTTGGATGATGACCCATCTGCCGTGCCTGTGTATCGGGTAAAGGATGATGTCCTTGCAGAATTGGAGGCTAATCCAGTGATTATTAAAGGAGGTACTCCTTTTGTAGCAGCTGACTTTTTAACGAATGACGATGTTGATGGGCTGGATGTTCGTCCTTTTGAAGAGCAAACATTAGCTAACTTCAATGCTAAGTTGGATGCGCGCTTTAGCGATGCAATTGACGTAACATTGAGTGGTACTTACTTTAATGGTGAGGACATGCAGACGCCAAATGAAAACAGCTCTACGGGTGCAAGTTGGCGTACATTGAACTCTCACAATAACCCTACCCGTGTTGATACCGACTACCGGGTTAACTTCCGCTTCCGTCACCGCCTTGGTGGTGCTGTGAGTGGAGAAGGCGATGATCGTAAAGTGTCAACCGTACAGAATGCCATGTATACCTTACAGGGTAGCTACGAGAACGAGACTTTTGAGATCAAAGATCCTCGCCATGGTGATGACTATTTCGCTTACGGTCATGTGGGTACTTTCGATGTAGATTATATTCCAGTATTTGAACAAGATTTCGATACGCTTGGTAATCGCTTCTTGAATCACGTGGATTACCGAGAGGTATTACGCAATTATGATACCGGCAACAGTTCTAACCCCGTATTAGCCAATTATAATAATCCACTTGGTTTGGCTATTGGAGAAGGACTGAATGCAGAACAGCCTGGCTACGTTGTACAAGGAATTTTAGGAGAAAACAACAATGTTAATATCGATAACCTGTACGCTATCAATGGTCGGGTAAACGATATCTTTAACAACTCTTGGGGTTTTCACTCGAATGTAGGTTCTATTTACAACCGCGCGCTTCAGCAGGATAATGATGTAACGATTTTCAACGCTAGTGCTTCTTTTGATTTAGTGCCTGGTGGTTCTGAGAAAGGTCGTCATAACATCCAGTTGGGTATTGTTTATGAAGGCCGTGTTAATCGTTCTTACGATGTACGTGACCCTCGTCGTCTTTGGACAGCTGCCCGTCAGAATGCGAATGCTCACATTCAGGGTATCGACCGTGAAAATGCAGATACGCTTGGTTTATACAGTCAGTTGTATGATGCAGAAGGTTTACCTGATCCGTTTTTTGATGCTAATATCCTTAGCCTGACACTTCAGAACCCTGAAAATGCTCGTTTTTACCGCGCTATTCGGGAGTCGTTAGGTGTTGGCTTGGATGAATACGTGAATATCGACGGACTTACACCAGACCAGTTGAGCTTGTCTATGTTCTCTGCAAAAGAATTGAACGATCAGTTCATTCTTGACTACTATGGATATGATTACCTAGGTAATGAATTTGATGGTACTTTCGAAGACTTCTTTACTGCGGTTGACGCGGAAGGTATTCGTACTTTCCCTGTAGCTGCTGCACGACCACTATATACGTCGGCTTATATTCAGGATAAGTTTACTTTCCGGGATATCATCTTCCGTTTAGGTGTACGTATTGACCGCTACGATGCGAATACTAAAGTTTTACAGGATCCTTATTCGTTGTACTCTATTCAAGGTGCAGAAGATTTCCATAATAACTTTGGTGGTTCAGCTCCTGGTAACATCGGTTCTGACTTCCGTGTTTATACGGAAAATGACAATGGTGAAACGGTACAAGCCTACCGTGATGGTGATAACTGGTACAAAGCAGATGGTACTCCTGTAAATGGAGCAAATGAAATTGAAGGTATCCGTACCGGTCTTGTATTTCCTAAATACCAGGACCCTGGTGCCCATGAGTCTAATTACATTAAGAGTGAAGAGTTCAACCCTGAGTCTTCCTTTAAGGATTACGAGGTACAGTTTAACGTGATGCCACGTTTGGCGTTTTCGTTCCCTATCTCTGATAAGGCCAACTTCTTTGCTCACTATGATGTATTGGTTCAGCGCCCTAACAGTAGCACCATTGCTACGGCACTTGATTACTTCTACTTTGTAGAGCGTACCGGTAGCCAAACCTTTAGTAACGCTAGCCTACGTCCAGAACGTACGGTAGATTACGAAGTAGGTTTCCAGCAAGCATTAACGCAGTCTTCTGCGATTAAGATCTCTGCTTACTACAAGGAAATGCGGGATATGATCCAGCTGCGTACCTTCTTCCCTGTTCCTATCGTAGGTCAGTACACGACTTTTGACAACCAGGATTTTGGTACCGTAAAAGGTTTCTCTTTTGGTTATGATTTGCGTCGTACTCGTAACTTGACCCTGAATGCTAACTATACTTTACAGTTTGCTGATGGTACGGGGTCTGATACAGAATCACAGCGTGGTTTAACCAACCGTGGTAACCTACGGACTTTGTTCCCACTGAACTTTGACGAGCGTCACCGTTTCAACCTGGTTGCTGATTACCGTTTCCCACAGGAAAGTGGGCCACGTGTTGCTGGTGCTTACATCTTAGCGAATGCAGGTATTAACTTCCAGGCCGTAGCGGTTTCTGGTCGTCCTTACACGGCAAAGCAAGTAGCGCAGGAATTAGGTGGAGTAGGAACGATTGGTGCTATCAATGGTTCTCGTAAGCCTTGGAATACAACGATCAATATGCGTATTGATAAGAACTTCGACATTGGTGATAAACTAGGTTTGAATGTTTACTTGCGTATTTCCAACGTGTTGGATACTCGTAACATTATCAATGTATACTCTGTTACTGGTGACCCAGAAGATGATGGCTTCCTTCGTTCTTCTTTCGGGCAGGATCAGATCGAGTCGATTTCAGGATCACAGCGTGAGATTGAAGCATACCTTGCTTCTTACCAGTGGCGCCTGTTGAACTCTGATTTCTACAGCTTGCCACGTCGTCTCTTCATTGGAGCGATCATGGACTTCTAAATCAAATTCCCGAAAGCAGGTGTACGCAGGTATAGTTGCTTTCGGGAACATTGTGCGCTCCGTAAGGGCGCTCTTATAAAATGCTAAATAAATTTTATTATGCGTATTTCTAACTCATGGCTAATGACCCTGCTGGGCTTGTGTATGACACTGGCACTACAGGCACATGTCGGTCCCACTCGGGACGGCCGTCCAGTAAATACGCCCTCAGATCAGGTATCGTTCCGGAATAACTGTGATAATGCAGTAACCCAGATCGATCAGCAGATCAATAATGTACGGGCGCGTTTAACTACTGGTGGCGATGTTTGGTGGGATGGTAACGATGGACGTTACATTGTTCCTAAACCCCCTCCGGGCGTACCGGAAATTTCTTCCATTTTTGCCGGTGCTGTTTGGCTAGGTGGTAAAGATCCCGGTGGTAACCTAAAGGTAGCTGCTCAGACCTATGGTCGTGGTAGTGGTGATTTTGATTTCTATCCTGGACCGCTTAATCCCGGTGATGATGACTACGAAGGTGGTCCTTTGGCAGATCCTAACCGTGGTACGATTGGTCGCGATACCTGTGCCCAGTGGGATAAGTTCTTTGTAGTCAGTGGTGCAAACATTGAAGCACACGTACGTGAATGGCGTAAAGCTGAAGCATTGGGCGAAACTTCTCTTGATCCAGAAACTATCCCTGAGGATATTCTTGGCTGGCCAGCAAAAGGTAACCGTTTCTTTGAAGATATTCACCAGTTTCAACTGCCGAATACATTGCAAGGATTAGCTGGTTTCTGGGATGTTGGAGTTGATGGCGAATATAACCCAGACGAAGGTGATTATCCTATTATCGAGATTCGCGGCTGTCTGGACAAAGAGCCACAGTCTAATCCTGATGAAATGATCTTCTGGATCTACAATGATGCAGGTAACGATCACCGGGAAACTGGTTCTCCAAATAAAATTCAGATGGAGGTACAGGTGCAAGCCTTTGCTTACCAAACGAATGATGATATCAACAGTATGACCTTCCAGCGTTTTAAGCTGATCAACCGTGCAATTGAGCAGATTGACAGTACTTATTTCGCGATGTGGGTAGACCCTGATTTGGGCTGTTATACTGATGATTATGTAGGTTGTGATGTAGGCCGTAGTTTGGCTTATGTTTACAATGCTGACCAATTAGATGGTACCAATGGTTGTACTTGTGACCAGGGTGTCAACACTTATTGTGATGAGGTGCCGATTTTAGGTATTGATTATTTCCGTGGGCCATTGGATGAAATGGGTAACGAATTAGGTATGTCCTCTTTTACCTATTATAACAACGGTGCGGGGGTTCCTACACCTGCTCCGGGAACCACGGATCCTAATACACCACAGGAATACTACAACTATCTATCAGGCCGCTGGCGTGATGGTACCCCTTTCACTTTTGGTGGCGATGCTTACCAGGAAGGTGGTCCTGCTATTCCTTACGCTTTCGTCGATCCTCCCAACGAAAATGGAGGTTGGTCGATGTGTGAAGAAGGTTTACCTGTAGGTGACCGTCGTACCATTCAGGCTTCTGGTCAGTTTACGCTGTTTCCAGGTGCTGTAAATGAGTTGATCGTCGGTGTTGTTTGGGTTCCAGACCAGGCTTACCCATGTCCGAGCCTTTCTCGTCTACAGAAGGCAGATGATGTAGCTCAGGATTTATTTGATGCTTGTTTTGAAATCACGCGTGGCCCTGATGCACCAGATGTAGATTGGGTAGAGCTTGATCGCGAAATTATTGCAGTATTCTCTAACGATACGCTTAGCTCAAACAACCGCTTTGAGGAATACCAGGAGCAAGGCTTGGGTATTAGCGATGGATTTGATAGTCTTTACCGTTTTGAAGGATACAAGTTGTATCAGTTCTCTGGCCCTAATGTGTCACTAGCTGATGTTGAAGATCCGGAAAAAGTTCGCTTGGTATACCAGGTAGATAAGCAGAATGGTATTGAGAAGATTTTCAACTGGGAAGCACTTAGCCCAGAAGATAATCAGACACCAACAGAAGATGTTTACTTCGTTCCTGCATTGAAAGTTAATGGCGAGAACCAAGGTATTCGTCACACCTTCAAAATCACGGAGGATCAGTTTTCAGAAGGTGATCGTCGTTTAGTGAACCATAAAAAGTACTACTTCACGGCAGTTGCATACGCTTACAATAACTACCTGGAGTTTGATCCTACCCGTCAGGGGGATCGTGGCCAGGAGACGCCTTACCTCGAAGGTGACCGGAATATTGGAGATGCAGATAATGGTTTCTATACCGTAATCCCTCGTAAAATTCTGGATCGTAACCTTCAAGCGCAGTATGGAGACGGACCTGTTATTACTCGTATTGATGGAGAAGGAACAGGAACTAATTTCCTAGATATCAATGAGGAAACTCGTACGGAGATAGAAAAACTGATTCAGGAAGATAATTCCGATAGTTTCTCTGGCGAGGTTACTTACAAAGGAGGTTTCGGCCCAATTAATGTACAAGTCTTTAACCCACTAGAGGTTATTGATGGCGAATACGAGTTAACATTTACAGATGACAACCTTGCAAATGACGAGCTAGATTCGCCTGCATTCTGGACGCTTCGTAGCCTTACTGATGCTGCAGCTCCTGTAATTACAGCTGAAAAATCCATTGAAGACGTTAATGAGCAAATCATTCGTCAGTTTGGGTTCTCTGTAACGATTGCTCAGGTTGCTGAACCAGGTTCTGCACCTTATGATATCGAATCTAATGGTGCTCGTGGTTACGCTGAAGAATACCTAGATCCAGATGCAAGCCCATGGCTTTTTGGTATCAGAGATAACTTGCCTATTACAACAGGTAACCCTGTAGTAGATGCAGTAATCTTCGATTTCATGGCCACGACTAATTCTACCGATGAGGACTTTGATCTTGACCCTAACCAGTCACTGTCTGGTATTGGTAATGGATTTATTGTGCCTTACCTTCTTACAAACTGGCGCGATACTGAAGCAGGTATCCCTTACTTGACACCAGCTTGGGTAAATTCAGCTAATAGTAACAATATTGTTCGTAACCAGACTGATCTGTCAGAGTTGAACAACATTGACATCGTCTTTACAAGTGATAAGTCACTTTGGAGTCGTTGTGTTATTGTTGAAACCATGAACCCTGCATACGAAGATGCTGGCTTTTTCTCGGAAGGTGAACGCAATATGTTTGACTTGCGTGACAAGCCTTCTGTAAGTAAAGAAGAAGGTGCTGATGGCTTACCTGCGGTAGATACCAATGCTCCGGCAGGAGAAGAAAACGGTATGGGCTGGTTCCCTGGCTATGCTATTGACGTAGAAACAGGTGAGCGTTTGAATATTTTCTTCGGTGAGAACTCTGTATACAACGGGTCATTAGGATTCGGTCCATCTAACGGTGGTGATATGATGTTCAACCCTGATGATAACTTCTTTGTACCTACACCGGGTGGTGGAGTATCTCCATTCAACTACGCAGTAGGTGGACAGCACTTCATTTACGTTACAAAGCAACCTTATGATCGTTGTGCTCAGCTTTTGGAGCGCCTCGGTGATGGTAGCCCATTACGTAAGGTACTGGTCATGAAAGAGATCACTTGGGCTGGTATGATCGTTGGGGCTCCAGGAGGTGCTCAGATGACTTCTTACGCAGACGGCTTGATTCCTAGTGATGTGATCGTTAAGCTACGTGTAGATAATTCTTACGCAGTGAAAACTGGAACGGGTGAATTTAATGGTTACCCTACCTATCGTTTCAAGCTGGAAGGTAAAGAGGCTACTGAACTAGACGAAATTGGTTTGAATGAAGCACTTCAGTCAATCAATGTAGTTCCTAACCCTTACTACGGATTCTCTCAGTATGAGGATTCTCAGTTTGAGAATGTTGTTAAGGTTTCTAACCTTCCAAGCAAATGTACGGTTACGATTTACTCGTTGGATGGGAAGTTCATCCGCAAGTATGATCGCGACGAGGTTGGAGCCCGCCCTGATAGTCCTAACCGGGCTATTGAGTTGGCACAGGTCAACCCTGATCTGGAATGGGATCTTAAAAACTTCCGCGGTATTCCAATTGCCAGTGGTGTCTATCTGATTCACGTTAGTGCTCCTGGACTAGGAGAGCGAACCCTTAAGTGGTTTGGTGTGAATCGTCAGTTTGACCCCTCCGGTTTATAAGAAATCAGTTGGCGTCTGGTTTTTATAAACCAGACGCCCTCTAACTGATTGATTAGAAGCGGAATCTCCCTTTTAAGGGTTTTAAAAGATTAAGCAATACGCTCCTCAGAAGTGAGGAAATTGCTACATCCAAAAACAAAGTGCCAGGTTTTATAACTTGGGACTTCATTAATCTACGGTAATGAAAAGATCATTATACCTATTTCATCTTTGCCTTTTCCTAACAGCCTCCCTCTGGGCGGGTAACCCTGATCGCCAGGGTGAAGCTGGAGCAGTGCAGTTACTGCTCAACCCTTGGGCGAGCAGTGCTGGCCTACATTCGATGAATACATCGTTTGTAAGAGGGGTAGAGGCTATTCGGGTTAATCCTGCTGGAATGGCCCGTGTTAACAAAACAGAGTTTTCACTCGGTAGTGCTAACTATTTGCAGGGCGCTGATATTCAACTTAATGCACTGGGGCTTACCCAGAAGGTTGGCGAAAATAGCGCTTTTGGCTTCAGTCTTATGTCCGTTAATTTCGGAGATATCTTGGTAACAACCACTGAATTGCCTGATCCTGATCCTGATGGACCTACCTACAATATCAACTTCTTCAACATTGGCCTTTCTTATGCTCACGTTTTCGAGAACAAAGTATCGGTTGGTGTTACCCTTCGGGGGGTCTCAGAGTCTACCTCTGATGTATCTTCTTTTGGTTTCGCAGTTGATGCTGGAGTACAATATGTAACCGGAGACGATGACAACTTCAAGTTTGGCATTGCTTTACGTAATGTTGGCTCTCGGATGTCATTTACTGGCCAAGGCTTGGCAACTAACGCACAGGCGGCTGATGGTGATGCTTACAACTTGACTTTGTCTCAGCGTTCTGCTGGTTTCGAACTGCCTTCGATGTTGAATATTGGAGCTAGCTACGATTTCTTGATCGCAGAAGGTACTCATCGCCTAACAGCGCTGGGTAACTTTACAGCTAACTCCTTCTCTCGGGACCAAATAGGTGTTGGGGTAGAGTATGCACTGAAAGAGCGTTTCATGTTGCGTGGAGCCTATAAAGTAGAAGTTGATGCTGATGTGACGCAGGAATCTGTTTACACTGGCCCTAGTGCTGGAGCGAGTATCAGTGTGCCTTTAAGCAAAGAACGTAAGAGCAACACGCTCTCCATTGACTATGCTTACCGGACAACTAAAGTTTGGGACGGTACACATAACTTTGGTATCCGTATCAATTTATAGACAGCTATTCTCAAGGCTGTTTTTATCGTCACTGAATACACCTCTTGCGCGGCAACGCCTTTTTTCGTAACTTTGACGATGTAAAAGACAAGAACGTTTTCACCCTGTCTGTGAAAGCGTTCTTGTTTTTTTGTCTGTAGTAACAGACATCAAAACCTCTTTCCAACTTTGAGCCGAAGAAGAAGTAGGTATACCCGCAAGCTTAGCAGGGTAATAGTTTGGATAGGGATACTATTAATCGTAAAGACAAAGTCTGCGACTTGCTAGTGATGTTCTTTCACTGGCAATACGAGGTTTTGGTCTCTATAAAAAATATGCTGATCATTTGGATAGAGAATATCTGTTGATATGGTCAGGGATAAAAAATAGATGTTTATGTCAAAAGTAAGTTATCTGACCCCAGAAGGGTATGAGCGGTTGAAAGCCGAGTTAGAAGAATTAAAAACCACAGGTCGTTCGGAAGTTGCAGCAGCAATCGCAGAAGCACGTGAAAAAGGCGATTTGTCAGAAAATGCTGAGTACGATGCTGCAAAAGAAGCACAAGGCTTGCTGGAAATGAAGATCAATGAACTGGACAAAGTGATGGCCACGGCCCGCGTATTGGACAGTAGTCAGCTAGATACTTCACAAGTAACGGTTCTCTCTAAAGTTACAATCAAGAACCTGAAGCTGAAAAAAGAAATGACCTACCACCTTGTTTCAGAAAGTGAAGCTGATTTGAAAACAGGAAAGATATCTGTAAGCTCTCCAATAGGTAAAGGGCTCTTAGGAAAGAAAGTTGGAGACATTGCTTCAGTGGAGACACCTCGAGGCAGTATTGAGTTTGAAATTTTAAATATCACCATCTAATTACCTTTTTCGGATGTCAAGTATCTTCACAAAGATTATTAGTGGGGAAATTCCTTGCTACAAAATAGCAGAGACAGCGGATTTTCTGGCTTTTTTGGATATTCGTCCCCGTACGGAAGGGCACACCTTGGTTATTCCTAAAGCAGAAGTCGATTATATTTTTGATTTAGCCCCTTCTACTTATACCGCATTATGGGATTTTGCCCGAAAGGTAGCTGCTGGCGTAGAGGCAGTCGTTCCTTGTGAGCGTATAGGTGTTGCAGTGATTGGATTGGAAGTGCCTCACACGCATATTCATTTAGTGCCAATAAATAAAGTGGGAGATATCAACTTTGAGCGCCCTCCGGTAGCCGTTGATGAGGATAATTATCAGGCATTAGCTGCCAAGATAGCGGCTGCTATTAAGATTTAACTCTGTTCGGATTATCTTTAAGAAAGGCTTCCCAGCCTTGGTGACGTTTACCGGAACCAAGGCTGTTCTTTGTTTGGTAGTAGTGGCATAGCGCAGCACCAAGGGCATCTGTAGCATCTAAAAGTTGCTTGCTTAGGTCTATTTTTAATTCTTGCTCAAGCATTGCAGCTACCTGCTCTTTAGAGGCGTTGCCATTGCCTGTGATAGATTGTTTTATTTTTCGAGGAGCATATTCCTGTATGGTAAGGCCGCTGGTCATAGCTGCAGCAATAGCTACTCCTTGAGCCCTGCCAAGTTTCAACATGGATTGGGCATTTTTGCCATAAAAGGGAGCTTCTATCGCCATCTCCTGAGGTTTATGATTGAAAATGACCTGCTTGAGCCGTTCAAAAATACGTTGTAGCCGTTCTTCGTGGCTAGGTAGTTTACTCAGGTGGATAACTCCCATTTCCAGCACCCGGAGTTTTTTGTCATCTACCTCTACTACGGCAAAGCCAAGTACAGTTGTTCCAGGGTCGACACCTAGTAAGCGGTAAGGAGATGATTTGGTTGCTGAAGACTTGGCCATAGTGTAGCTCGAAGACAAGTTTAAAGGCTGCTGATTGAGCCATTGTGTGACGAATCGCACAAGTTAAACAAAATGTTGAAAATAAAATATTTTGACCACCAAAGAATTGGTAAAAGCTGTTGTTGGATTTTTCTCACCAAGCCGGCGTAGGCAACTACGTAGGATGCTGGGAGTTGGTTTGTTGCTGTTATTATTCTGGCAGATTACACAGGAGGGAAGATTGGAAGATTGGGGGGAGAACATTAAGTCAGCCAGAGAAGATGGGAATCGGCTTGGGTATCTTTTTCTAGCATTGGGTTTAATGCCGCTTAATTGGCTGTTGGAAACGGCTAAATGGAGGCAGCTCTTACTTACAGATTGGCGACCCGGTTGGATATCTTCGTTAAAGGCGGTACTTGCAGGAATAAGTGTTTCTTTAGCTACCCCCAATCGAATTGGAGAGTATGGTGGCCGTGCTATATTAGCTCCTGCCTCCCAAACTGCTAATGTTGTTTTTAGCTCCTTGATTGGAAGTCTTTGCCAATGGGTGGTATTTTTGGCTTGTGGGTGGCCTGCTTTATGGTTAATTCTTGGTGCTTATTACAAATGGCCTCTGTGGTTGAAATGGGGGGTAAGTTGGAGTGTACCTCTGATCTTGGTGGTGCTTATTGGCTTATTGACGCAGCCATGGTTGGCAAGCTGGTGGAAGTCAAAGATTGTTAAATACCGGTGGTGGCGTTGGCTTAGGAAAAAAATAGGCGAAGGAAGACCACTTGGTTATCAGGAGATCATTTTGGCAATGGTATTTGCACTGTTGCGTTTCTGGGTATATTCTTTTCAATATTTATTATTGTTATGGTTTTTTAAGCTGCCTTTAAGTTTTGAGCAAGGGATGCAGGGTGTTTTTAGCATCTATTTAATACAAGCGGGTATACCACTCCCTCCTGGCTTCAGCGTTATAACACGTAGTGAGCTGGCTTTGCTGGTATGGGGGAGTGAAACATTAGCACCTTTAAGTATTGTAAGTGCTACTTTTACCTTGTATATTATCAACTTGGTCATTCCTGCTTTATTTGGGGCCTTGCTGATTTTGAATAAAAAGGGTAAAGGGTAAATATGTTGAACTTTTTCAATCGTGAATTAATTAATAATAGCGTACAAAACCCTAGCTAATAATGAAATATAGAATTGCCAACCTCTGGATCTTTGTAATTTTTCTCCCACTTTTACTGGCTTTTAGCCCAACAGTTAACCAAGGGGCTTCACTTGGAATAGAACCTTGTAACACTAGCAATGATGTTTTCGAAGCAGGAGAGGAACTTGTTTATAAGATCTATTATAATTGGAATTTTGTCTGGCTATCAGCGGGTGAAGTCGTTTTCAGGGTTTATGAAGATGGTGATGATTTTCATCTTTCTGCCCGCGGGCGTACCTATTCGTCCTATGAGTGGTTTTTTAAAGTGAGAGATAATTACGATAGTTATATTAACAAAGAGACCTTGTTGCCACGTTTGTCCATTCGGGATATACAGGAAGGTAACTATGAACGCTACGATAAAGTGACTTTTGATCAAGCCAATCAAACGGCAGTTTCGTTGAAAGGCCGCAGCCGGGCAGAGGCTACTCCGGAAAATTTCAATCTGGATGGCTGCATGCACGATATTCTCTCGATCATGTACTACCTTCGGAATGTAGAGGTATCCTCCTTACGTACGGGGCAGGAAGTACCTGTTAAGATTTTCTTTGACCGAGAGACTTACCCTTTGAAAGTTAAGTACCTCGGTGCGGAAGACAATACTAAGGTAAAAGGTATGGGCCGTTATAAGACCTACAAGTTTAGTCCTCAACTTATTGCTGGTGAAGTTTTTAAAGAAGGAGACGAGATGTCTGTATTTGTATCTCGCGACAAAAACAAAATTCCAGTATTAATTGAATCTCCTGTCTCTGTAGGTTCTGTAAAGGTTGTATTGAAAAGTTATAAAGGTTTGAAATACGATTTTACGGCTAAAGTAAACTAAGCATTATGCGATCAAAGTTAGGCCTTGGAATATTATTGGTGCTGGTGTTTTTGGCAGGGCTGTGGATGAGCTACCAGTGGTTCAATTCAAGGCCGCGTGAATCGCAGCAAGTAGAATCGACAGTGCTCTTGGAGCGAGTCAGAGAGGTGTGCCAACTCGTAACGGTAGAAGGACAATTCACTGAGTTGTATACAGAAACAAACTTAAAGGAAGTTACCCTTTATCTACCTATACCTACCTATTGGGAGTTTTCCAAGCAGGCTTTGCTAGAAGTGAGAGGCCGGGTATTGGTAGGGTATGACATGGAGCAGGTGAGTATAAAAGTCGATAGTTTGGCGGGCCAAATAGTACTTAGTAATTTGCCTGAACCTTCGATTTTAGCAATTGATCACGAGATCAGTTACCGAAATTTGGAGGAGAGTTTTTTTAATAGTTTTACCCCTGAAGATTATACGCAACTCAATCGAAATGCTAAAGAAGTTCTGCGTCGCAAAGCAGAAGAAAGCGATCTGCTGGATAAAGCAAGAGGAGAAGGTAATGCGATGTTGGATGCAATCACTTTTATGGCCAAAAGTATTGGATGGGAAGTGATTTATGAAAAGCCAGCTGCCAAGCTGCCAGCGCCAAAGTTGGCGAATTAATAATTCTTGTTTATGCTTGCTGAAACAAACTACCAGCCTTCGTGGGCGTCATCCTTTCCTAAACTGACGATAGCAGAAAGTACTCGCTTGGGAGGCGTTAGCCTTCCTCCATTTTCCTCCTTGAATTTGGGCTTGTTTACGGATGATAAAGTAGAATTTGTAAAGCAAAACCGCGAACGTTTTTGTAAAGATTTGAATTGGGATACATCCAAATTGGCAGGCTCTCTTCAGGTACATGGAGACCAGGTGTTACGGGTGAATACGGCGGGGGAATGGGAAGGATACGACGCCTTGGTCACCAACCGGCCAGATATATTACTGAGTATTACGATTGCTGATTGTACCCCTGTTTTGATTTATGATCCAATAAGCCAAGCGGTAGGGGCAGCTCATGCGGGGTGGAAGGGCACCGCAGGCCAGATTGCTACCAAAACCATGATGTTAATGCGTGATGCTTATGGAACTCGCCCGGAAAACTGCTGGATATATATAGGTACCTGTATTGCAGAAAGAGATTTCGAGGTAGACGCAGATGTTGCCGATCATTTTTCGGAAGAGGATAAGCGCTGGAACCCTCAACGGAAGAAGTTTTTGGTAGACTTGAAAAAAGCTAACCGTGATCAGTTTTTGTACTTGGGAGTTGCCCCCAGCCAAATAGAATTATCCCCTTTTTCAACAGTTGAAGATAACGATCGGTATTTTTCTCATCGTGCAGAACGAGGATTGACCGGGCGAATGCTTGCGGTAATAGGGGTGAAACCTTAAAGCATTATCGTTAAAAGATTGCTCTTCGTCCTTTGACGGTTCGCCAGATTTGTAAAGATTTATTTTTTAGATGTTCCTGATCTTTTTTCTCCGCTGTTCGATGAGGAAAAGTAAGAATAAATTTAACTCCTACCTCTTGGGGTTCCAGGCTGATTGTTCCTTTATGAATCTCCATTACCTTTTTAGCAATAGCTAGCCCCAGGCCGGTACCCTGGTAGGTTTCTTTGGTAGGTAGCCTGTGGAAAGGTTCAAAAATTTTATCCTGATATTTAGAGCTGATTCCTATACCATTATCTTGTACCGTAATCTGAAGTCCTTCCGGGTGACTCTTTGCACGGAGTTGGATATGCTTGATTTCACTTTCATTATACTTGAGGCCGTTTTCTACCAAGTTCTGAAGAATCATGCCGAGTAAGGTAGCGTTACCAATGAATTTGTGTCCTTTGTCCTCGGTTTCAATGATGATTTTTTCTTGGCCCTTCCCAAACTGCTGCTGTGTTTTGGTGAAAATTTCTGCAACAGAAAGTTCTTCAGTTGGCAATTGCTTACCATCCAAATGTGCGAGAGAGAGTAGGTCCTCTGTAAGTGTGTGTAAGGTTCTTGCGGATGCCCCAACTTGCCCTATGTAGTCTTGTACCGCAGCAGTGTTTTTTTCTTGGTTGGCTAATAAAGCCAAATCAGAGAAAGAGACAATCTGTCGGAGAGGTGTTCGCAAATCGTGAGAAACCATATAGTTTAAACGGCGTAGCTCATCATTCGAAGTTGATAATTCTAATAGGAGTTGCTTGTTTTTACGCTTTGTTCGAACTATTTCCACGATGAAGCTATCTGTGACATAAATTAAACCAGTGGATATAGCAAGGAAGATAACGGTATCATTAATAATGGTAGAAAAACCAGAAGTAGCATTAAGCTGATAGTAATTGATAAGCTGAGCGGCTACAAATAGTACAAGAACATATAACATCATTGAAAATTGCCACAAGCGAGTTCGAAAAAACATTACGCTAAGGAGGATCATTAGGAAAAACGCGTATTCTCCATGTACTTCTCCTTTGCTAAAAATAATCATGATGAAAAATAAAACAGGGTAGCCAAGATAAGTCAGTGTCCTAGCCAGGTATGGTTGCTGAAAGTGTTGCAGCAGGTAAAGAAGGGTATTGAATAATAATACCGATCCACCACACAGCATCATGGAATAATCAGTAGTAAAAATATTGACGATGAAAAAACAGCATGCGCTGATACTGGAGACCAGTAGTAGTAGGTTTAAGTAGCGAGTCTTATTGTTGTCCCATGAAGAAAAATTCGGGTTTTCACCTAATCGGAATAAGTACTCTAGCGCTTTGGTAATTTTGTGTGTGATCTTTACCGGGGTCATAAAAATGGTCAACTACATTTACCCCGGATGAGGGGCAATTGTATGTGTTTGTGCTGTGAAGCAGTGTGTTTGTTCAATGTAAAGCAAATCAAGAAAGTAAATATAAGCTTAATATTTACTTTTATATATACGGCGTAAAGCGGGGGATGTTACTGATTACAGTCTAATTCATTGATTTTAGGCACAATTTCCTTTTGCCAACGTACATACCCTTCTGCATTCATATGGAGGCTATCTTGAGTGAAAATGGTACTTATGGGGTAATGATTGACAGAATCCAGCATGCTGGGGCCAATATCCAGAAACTGAATGTCAGGATTGTTGAGTCTTCGGATAAAACGATCTATCATCTGGTTTCCCTTTTCAAATTCCGGCCACAAAGCCCAGCGGGCAGGAGAAGGTTTCATGCTCACATAGAGCACTTTGCTAGAGGGGGATTTGATCAGTAGCAGTCGCAAGAAGGTACGGAAAGAGGCCAGTACGTCTTTTGCTTTATACCCATCAGTAATATCATTTTCGCCACAGTAGAGCACCACGATCTCCGGTTGGTAAGGGGTAATCAAATCATCAAAAAAATAGTTGACTTGCGGCAAGGTGGAACCACCAAAGCCATGATTAAGGATTTGATAAGGAAGTGTATCAAGATCTTCCTTCATGGTTTTCCACATTCGAATACTGGAGCTGCCCGTAAATACAATGATGCCAGTACTGTCGACGAGACTGGTGTCCTGAGCTCGGAATTGTTCCATAACGGGTACGTATCCCAGGTAGGTAGAGTCAAAAGAGATAATAATATTGTCGGGATCTTCAAGCAGGGCACGCATCCCTTGGAAGCGAGGCGAACAGCTTAAAATACTCAACAGGAGGATGGCCAGAATTCTTTTCATAATCGTTTATACTTCTCTTCTTCGGTCAATTAGACGAAGAAAGATAACAGAGGTTCTGTTTTTAGAATACTTTTTATTGAAATTTTAACACATGAACGACTTCTAGTGTGCTGAGTTTCTCTTTTTAATTGTCTAAAGATAAAGCCAATTGGTCATAGGCAATGCAGACATTTTTAGGTAACAGCTTTTCTACTTCCTGGTGAGTCCCCATTTTATGACTGAGGTGTGTCAGGTAAGCCTGTTGTGGATTGATTCGCTTAATAAGAGCGAGTGCTTCCTTTAGTTTTAGGTGACTGTGATGGTCTTCATGGTGTAGCGCACTGATGACAAGTATCTGCAAGTTGTCCAGTTTTTCCAATTCTTTATCCGTAATACGCTTAATGTCGGTGAGGTATGCAAAGTTGCCTATCCGATAGCCTTGAATGGGTAAGCGTCCGTGGAGATAGCGAATAATGCCAATATCAAAATCACCTATCTGGATAAGTTCTTTTTGATTAGTAGGGTGTAATTCAAACCGAGGAGCGCCTGGGTAAGGATCTTCTGCAAAAGCATAGGCAAAACGTTCCCGTAGTTCTCCGGCAACTCTTTCGTCACAATAGATAGGCATAGGAGTCAGTTGCCGAAAAATAAAAGGCCGGACATCATCAAGGCCGATGATATGGTCGTTGTGTTCATGCGTCAGCAATACGGCATTGAGATCGGTGACTCTGGCACGTAGCATTTGCTGCCGAAAATCCGGCCCAGCATCAATGACGATTTGCTGATTTCCTTTACGTAATAGAACGGCTACTCGCAATCTGTTGTCTCTGGGGTCTGTTGATTGGCACACAGAACAGGAGCAACCAATTACGGGTATTCCCTGTGATGTACCTGTCCCTAAAAAAATAATTTCCATAGTAGTTGTGACTTTCTAACAATACACCGTCTTAAAAGCAAGTAAACACCCAAGGCAGTAAGGTGGTTAACTCCACAGCATAATAACATCCCAAAAGGGAAACTACACAAATATCCCAACAACGAAGCCTGCTAATTTTTATGCAATGTTTTCGCAGGCATAATCCCACGAACATTTTTTGAATGCGCCTTTGTTTGACAAAAGGCCCAAAAGTTATCCCAAGCAGAGGCTCCGGTCTCTGCTTTTTTTATGTCCACTTATTGCGCAGAAAATAGATTACGATTTATTCTCGTGCTGTTCCTTAAAAAATAGCGGTCACTTGTGCTCGCCCTACGTGTACGGTATTGGCTTGTCCTGTTTGGCGCCCCTCGTAGGTGAGTGTCATCTGGAGGTAACGCCCTAGCTGGCGGGTGAGGCTGGCATTCCATATCCAGTTGCGGCCAGGTTGTAACCCGTTGAGTAACACAAAGCCAATCGGAGATCGTGGGTCACCATCAAGTTGGAGCTCTACATAACGGGCACTGGCCCGCATCCATTGCTTATAATTGCCTTCTAGTTGCAGTTCGTGACGTTGTAGTCGTTCCCCTGTATTCTCGAGATTGTTTTCTTCTTCTTGTAGAAGATAAGTGAGTGTAAGGCGATAGTCTTGCCCCGGCTGATAACTGAGTGCTGGCTGTAACCGGTAGCCCAAAAGCTGATAGTCTTTATTGTTAAAAAACTCTGAATCGGCGCTGCGTTCCGTGCGGGCACCTTCTATTCGGAAGGTAGTGGCATTGTTCAAGTTCCAACGTGCCCTCATAACTGTACTGCGCAAAAGGCGACTCTCAAAACCTGTGGTGGGAACCTGCCTACGGGGTTGGAGGTTGTATTCCAGTTGAAGATCATACTTGGTAGATCGCCGGTTGAAGAAGAGCAAGTGGCGCTGATTAGCACTCACCGCAACGAGGGCACTATCAGGTAGCGACAACTGAAAAGGATTCCAACTTTGTACCCCCGGAAATGCTCGCACCTTGCGGTTGACAGATAAGCTGGATTGCCAGGAAAAACGGTTTGCAAATTTTTGCCAGTTCTTTTCTGTTTTTGCCCACCAACGACTGGGATCAATTTGCAAGCTCTGGTTAAGCGTGACGTTGTCAGTACGGATAAAGTCGTCGGTAAAAATGCTTACACGGATGTGGTCAGCGATATCTGGAAAGGGAGCGATTTCCATCTCGTTGGGCTGAATTTTACCATCGTTGTTGTAGAGGCTGTCTAGCCAAATGTATTGCCCTTGACCAGCGCCCACAAAGAGATAGATGAATTCGACCCTAGGCTCTTGCCCTGAACCAATCTCGTAGGTGGTGTTACTGCGTATTCCTCCTTTTAATGCGTTGGCCGTCACATCGATACGTCCGAGTAAGGTTTTTGCGGGCTCCAGGTCAGTAAGCTCGGTGTTGAGGACTTTGAGTTCGCGATAAGTAAGGTTTCCATTGGTACTGAAGGACTTACTTGGCCGCCAGCGCC
Organism: Lewinella sp.; assembly: GCF_050633125.1. Lineage (NCBI taxonomy): Bacteria > Pseudomonadati > Bacteroidota > Saprospiria > Saprospirales > Lewinellaceae > Lewinella > Lewinella sp. Next base: position 47,418 of record NZ_JBOEFX010000039.1, on the reverse strand, counting down.
CGTTGATTTCTCCTTCTTGAGCACGGCTTGTGGTGCGGAATTCACTCCCTTGTGGCTGATAGTCCGTCCGGTCTCTAAAGCTCGCACCCCATTGCCACTGCTCCTGTTCGGGGCTTTGCAAGCTGGCGATATAGCGTTGAAAATAAAAGCTGCTCAATTCCAGTTGAGTGCTTCCATTGCTAGTGCGTTCGCTTTTTTCTTCTTGTGCGCTCAAGTTGAGTTGCCAATTGTTCCAGCGGGTGAATTTCTTTTGGAGTTGTAGGTTTGGTCGGGTAAAGCGGGTGTTGAGGACAGGAGTTACACTGTTGAGCCAGCTGTTACTGCCGTTAATTTCCCAGCCCTTGATTTCCCAGCGCAATTCTGCCGCGTGGCGTTGACCTTCGTACAAAGAGTCACGTAAAAAACTGGACCAGCGATACCGGAGCTGGCCTTTGTCCGGATGTCCTACTGCAAGATTGACGCCCGCAAGCTGTTCTTCAGCCGGAGCTGTACTACCAATGCCGTTGACAGTAGCCAGGCTCCAATCTCGCAAAAATTCTGGTGAACGATAAGGGTTGATAGCCCTGAAATTTTCCTGTACCCATTCATATTCAGCGCCTCCTTGTAGTTGCCAGCCGGTAGAATCGGGGCCTAATTGCCATTTTTGATCCCAGTCCAGTCGGGTAGCGATACCGTTATCGTTGTTGGCATCTAGGCGACTGAAGCGGTTGAGGTCTTCCTGGCTGTAGCCTAATTCAGCTCTGATTTCTCCCTGCTTACCTACTTGGTAGCTTCCTCCTGTTGTAATGAGCCGCTGCAACTTGGGAGCGGAGAGCTGGCGAATTGGAGAATAGTTGCCCTGTGGGCTACAATCATTTGGATTGGGGGCAACCCAGCGGTAGGCGCGTTCATTGGCCGTAAGGGCAGGGTCTAGTACATAGTTGCCTTGCCCCTCGCCCACAAAGGCAAAACTTGCTACTAGGAGACCTTCGTTGTCAAAACGTAAAAACTGGTAGAGGCTGTCCACGCCGTTGCAAGAAACAAGTGTGTCTACCGTCGAGTAAGTGGCGCGTTGGCTATCTGGCGCGTCCAAGCTATTGACGGTCGAGATAAATGCATTTGAGAGTTGGTCCCCAGCATCTTGGAGGCGTTGGCGTTCGTCGTCACTGAGCTCCAAGTCGCCGGTAGCTGTTTTGCTATCTTGCTGGCTATAGACGTTTACGTAAGCTTTCCAACGGTCTCTTTGATAATGAGAGCTGCCTGCGTACAAGGAACGGAGGTAGCGCTGATCGGCATACTCAAACTCGACCGCAATGCGGCTGTCTTTGGTGACCAATCTACGGGCAGTAAAAGTAATTTCTCCCTGGTTGTAGTCAATGGTGTAATCCGCATCACGGCCACGTTGAAGGGTTTGCCCATCCAGGATTACTTTTTCAGTTCCTGCCAGAACAATGATAAACCGTTCACCGCTGCCGCCTTGTAGTTTGTAAGGCCCTTGGTTGCCCTCTTGGGTGACCAGCTGTTGGCGACGAAATTGCCCTCGGGCGATGGCCACACTCGCTGAGTTGCTCCAGCTTCCTCCCTGATCGTCTAGCCGACTTGTGCTAAAGGTGGCCCCTTCCAGTTTTTTAAAATATTGTAAAAAATAACTATCCGGACTGCGTAGTTCATAGTCTCCTGCTGTCAGTTGGGTGCGCTCTTTTTCCAAACGAATAAAAATGCGGTCAAAGTCACGTAACTGTCGCGTATTGCCTTCCGGCTGAATAGGGAGATTTTCATCTGTAATGGCTGCCGTGACTTGGATGCCATCCCCAATTTCTCCTGCGAGTTGAAGGTTGAAGCTGGAGTTGAGGACCAAATCCTGGCGATTGCCAAAAGAAAGGCCACGGCTAAAACTGCCACTATAATTAAGCCGTTGCCCATCGAGCAAGCTACCGTCGCGACCATAGGGGTTGTAATTGCCAATGATGAGGCCCGTAGGGTTGTCTTCGAGTTGAGTGGTGTCGAGCAACGAAAAAGGAGCGGTTAGCCGGTAGGGGAGTACGCGATAACGCAGTAGGATGCTATCCTCTTCAATGGGCTTTAGCCAGCGAAACTCCTGTTGCTCAAAAGTGTAAAAACTGCTGTCGTAAAGGGTGCCGGAAGCCTGGAAGGCCTGAATGCTAAAGGGAACGACGGTTAGGCTATCGAGCGTAAAGCTACCCTTGGAGGCTACCCATTGATAACGTTGATTATTCCAGCTACCATCCTGGGCTTGTCCTGGCAGTGCCAAGAAAAGACCTATTGTCAATAGGTACCAGCAGCATAGTAGTTCTCTAATCATTAATTTTTATTGCGCAAAAAGCGAAGGCTCCATTTGTTCTGTTCCTCATGGAACGGAAGAATGAAAAACTTATTGGATAGCAAGAATTCCCTATCTTTCGAATCCTCAAGTCTACTCTTATTATGAAGAACTATTTACTACCCGTTTTTTTGTTACTGATGTTCACCTTTCCTCTTTTGGGTCAGGACAAGGACAAAACTCCGCCAACAATTACGGAATATACCAAAGATTGTACTGCCTATTCTGGCTATTTTAATTTTTACTGGCAGGAAAGTACTGGCAAGCTGTTGTTGGAAATAACGCGCTGGAACGAAGAGTTTCTCTACGTTAACAGCCTTACGGGTGGTGTGGGTTCAAACGATATTGGTTTAGACCGGAATCAATTGGGGGCTGACCGGATCGTCAAGTTCGTTCGCTCAGGCCCTAAAGTATTGATGGTTCAACCGAATTATGAATATCGCGCAGTGAGTGATAATGTCGAAGAGCAACAATCTGTAAAAGATGCGTTTGCGCAGTCGGTACTGTTTGGTTTTAAAGCGGTAGCCATAGAAGGTGACCGGTTGCTGGTAGATTTAACGCCCTTTCTGCTACGTGATGCTCACGATGTAATTGGGCGCTTAAAGGGCAATAAGCAAGGAACTTATAAAACCGATGCTGGTCGGAGTATGATCAACCTGGAACGCTGTAAGAGTTTTCCAAAGAACAGTGAATTTGATGCGCTGGTTACTTTTGTAGGCGATGCCACAGGGCGCGATATTCGTTCGGTAACTCCCAATGCGGATGCCGTTTCGGTAAGTCAGCACCATAGCTTTGTAGAGTTGCCAGATGATGGTTATGAACCGCGCGTTTATGACCCTCGTTCGGGATATTTTCCTTTTAGCTATTACGATTACGCTACGCCTATTGATCAACCGTTGGTGAAGCGACTCGTTACTCGTCATCGTTTGGCAAAAAAAGACCCTTCGGCGGCTATTAGTGACCCGGTAGAACCTATTATTTATTACTTGGATCGGGGAACACCAGAACCTATTCGGTCGGCTTTATTGGAAGGAGGCCGCTGGTGGAATGAGGCCTTTACAGCAGCAGGCTATCGCAATGCTTTTCGGGTAGAAGTACTTCCACCGGATGCTGATCCTATGGATGTTCGTTACAATGTTATCAATTGGACACACCGGAGTACCCGTGGCTGGAGTTATGGCAGTTCAGTGGTAGATCCGCGCACTGGCGAGATCATCAAAGGTCATGTACTGCTTGGAAGCTTGCGCGTTCGCCAGGATTTTCTCATTGCCCAAGGCTTGGTTGCGGCTTACGAAAACGGAGACGAAGCCGATCCTCGTTTGTTGGAAATGGCACTAGCAAGGTTACGGCAGCTTTCAGCACACGAAATTGGCCACACTTTGGGGCTGGCACACAACTTTGCGGCCAGCTACAATGATAGGTCGTCTGTAATGGACTATCCACACCCTTATATTCGTATTGATGCTGATGGCAGCATTGCCTATGATCAAGCCTACGATACAGGCATTGGCGCCTGGGATAAGCGGACGATCATGTATGGCTACCAGGATTTTCCGGAAGGACAAAACGAGATAGATGGCCTACAGGCTATTCTTTCTGAAAATCGTCAGCTTGGGCTTAAGTATATCTCCGACCCGGATGCTCGGCCGGTAGCGGGTGCTCACCCTCATTCACATCTTTGGGATAATGGACAGTCTGCTACGGAGGAGTTGCGTAGGTTGAGCCTGTTGCGGAAGCGGTCAATGATTAATTTCAGCGAGCAGAATATTGCAGTTGGCGCACCGATGTCTACACTGGAAGATGTGCTGGTTCCTATCTATTTTATGCATCGTTACCAAACGGAGGCTGTTTCTAAATTAATAGGAGGAGTCGATTATTCTTATGCTGTACGAGGAGAAGGTAAGGTGGAAACGATAGAGATCATTCCCAATCAAGAGCAACGCAACGCTTTCAAAGGCATGTTAGAGACGCTTCACCCTGATTTTCTGATGATTCCTGAGCATATCTTAGAACTTATTCCACCACAAGCTTATGGCTACCAGCGTGGTCGCGAACAATTCAAAGTTCATACGGGAATAACGCTAGACCCTTTGGCTGCTGCTGAAGCTTCAGCTGATTATACTTTTAAGTTTCTGCTCAATCCACAACGTTTGGCACGCTTGGTAGAACAATCTGCCCGTAAGCCTTATTATTTGTCGGCTACCGAATTGATGGCTACGACTCGTAAGCAATTACAAGAAGAAGTCGCTAGCGGAGCAGGCAACTACCAGCATGCCTTGGCCAGGGTGGTAGAACAACGTTTCATTTATCATTTGATGATGGTGGCTGCCCGCAATGATATCCAGCCACAAGTCGCCGCCGCTGCGCTTTCTACCTTGATAGATATAGAGGCTTTGATTCCTGAACGCCTCACGGCTACGGCTACAAATAGTCCTGATAGGGCCCATTTACGTTATCTACGGGAACAAATTCAGCAGTTTAGGAGGTCGCCAGAACAATTTAAGGTTCCTGCAGCTCCAAGTTTACCCGATGGTTCTCCGATTGGCTGTGGCGGCGATATGTAAATGCTGTCCAATGAAGGGACATTGACTTTTTAGCTATCTTTGTAGCCCGTTAATGTACCCCAGTATATGCACGCCATAAAGAAGAGTGCCTTTCAATTGGTACTCTGTAGTATCATGATTTTTCCATTGTCCTCTTTGGCTATTGGGCAGGTATTTCTGTCTCGTATAGATAGCCTGGAAGCTCATGTTCGGGAGGGGCAACCTGATACATTATTATATAGTACACTCTACGCGCTAACGGAGAGCAAGGCTGTTAGTAACACAGACAGTGCGGTAGCTTATGCCAAGCAGCTCATAGCACTGGCTGATCATATGAAGGCGCAACCCCAGCAGATTGAAGCAAGGCGATTATTGGGGGACGTTTACCGGCAGGCAGGAATGATTGACTCGGTAGAGCAAGTAGTGTTGCGTGCTATTGCACAAGGAGGAAATTGTCAGAAAGATCGATGGCTAATTCGAGAAAAAAACCAACAGATTGAACAGTCATTAGCTGAAAAAGAAGTGCTTCTGCGTGAGATTCATCATCGAGTTAAAAATAACCTCCAAATTATTTCTGGTTTACTAGATAAGCAAGCACGTAAGTCATCAGATGAAGCCGTACGTCAGTTGGTGCGAGAGGGGCAAGAACGCATACAGTCGATGGCTTTGATTCATCAGAACCTATACGAATCAGAAGCACTTAGCGGGATAGATATCAAGGCTTATTTGCAGGAACTCAGTAAGAATATTCAAAAAAGCCAGCATGAAAACACCGATTGTTATCAACTGGAGCTGAATGTCGCGCATGAAACACTGGAAATAGATACGGCTATTCCTGTAGGGCTTATTCTAAACGAGTTATTGACCAATTGTTATAAATACGCCTTTCGTGGAAAGAGAAGGGGAAAATAAGAGTTGATTTTCATAAAGACAATCAAGGTTACTTTCTACAAGTCCAGGATGACGGAGTCGGCTTTGAGTATGGTAAAACAGGGACTACAAAGGGAGGCATAGGGCTCAATTTAGTAAGGGGCTTGGTGCGCCAGCTGGAGGGGACCTTGGAATGGATAGCGCTAAAAGAAGGTACAGCAGTGGCAATTCGCTTTTAAACAACATGATGCTCCTTCTGTTGTCTGTTTGGAAAAACACTGACCCAAAGAAAAGTACTACTATTAGTACTTTCCCGTTAGCAAATAGGAATCAGTCATTTGTCGACAGAGCGGATAGTAGCAATCTTGGTTTTGGTCGTATTCTTGGTAGCGAATAGGTTGGTTAATGATTTTCTGTTGGACAAACTGGCATGAGCGGGAGGGGATGACTGGTTGAATGATGAATCGATATCTTGTGGAATAGCGGTAAGTCTTTTAGAGACAGGACTTATTGATCTTCCTCGAAGATCATCGTCACTAAGAGAAGGAGAGGGCGTTTGCTGAATGGCAAGATGGTTTTGAGATGAAAAAAAAGATGTCTGCTGTCCGTAAAGGAGGTGTGCCGTGAGTAGTAGGCATACGGGGGCTAAAAGGAGTTTCATACAATTAGGGTTTAGTAAACAGAGCTGTGTGTGTTGCAAGAGGGGGAAATAACTTAAGACAAATAAAAGCAAGAAGCTGGATAATGGTAGGTTTGATGGGATGAACGGTAGGAGGGATGGGATGAATGGTGTGGTTTTGGAATAAAAGCTGCTACGCCTCCTTGTGTTTTTGAGGAAAAAGTGCAAACGATGAAAAAGAAAATACGCGTATTGATCGTCGAAGACGAGTTTATAACCTTGGATGCATTGCGTGATGAGTTGGAGGATATTGGTTACGAAATATCAGGAGATGCTATGCGTGCCGATGAAGCTTTGGAGATTCTGGAGCGTGGCGATACTGATATTGCCATACTGGACATTCACCTCAAAGGGAGTGAGTCCGGGATTTGGCTGGCTGCTCGAATCCGGGATAAATACAAAATTCCGTTTATTTTTCTTTCTGCTTTTAGTGACCAGCATACGATTGCGAAGGCGGCGGAAACTAATCCTTCAAGTTATTTGGTCAAGCCTTTTACATCTGCTGATTTGTATACATCTATCGAGTTGGCCTTGCTTACGCACGCCAAGAATGTTGAAGCATTACATCTGCCGGAATCTCACACGAAGGTCACCAATGAGTTGCTCATCAGAGACAGCATCTTTGTCAAAGATGATCTCACTTACAAGAAAATCTTGATCAGGGATATTTTGTACATCGAAGCTTTCAGGAATTACCTAGAGCTTTACCTCCCACAAGGGAGTCATGTAATTCGATCTACGCTCAAGGAGTTTCTTGCTGTTTTACCTACCGAATATTTCATGCAGACGCATCGCTCTTTTGTTGTGAATATGGAGAAGGTTGATGAAGTAGGGGCTAACTTTTTGCAAATTGGTACGGCAAAAATACCGATCAGCCGCAATCAGAAAGAGGAGGTTTTGAGTCGCTTGAAGTTTTATTTCTAATGAGCTTGGCTAAAGTCAAGCTTAGTGTTTTTGGGGTGAATAAAATTCTCCAACAAGCGCTAACTAATATTCCAATCAATGATAACTGTTGAAGGGATGGCTAAGTATTATCAATGGCAGTTTGGGGCAGTATTATTGGTTGTAGTGTGTGTCTTGACCGCCCCTTTAAGTGTGCGTGCCCAAGACGATTGGGTTGACAGTGTCCACCTTGAATTGTTGCAAGCCGAAGAAGCGCACCAAATAGTCCTTTTTCAGTCACTTGCAGAATACTATCATCCGCGGCAGCCAGATAGCAGTGCCAGCTATGTTCAGCGCATGATCGGTATGGCTAAAGGTTTTACGGATCCTGCTGCTGCGGCAGAAGCATGGCGAATGGTAAGCTCTACTTACATACAAAGAAAGCAAATAAAGGAGGCTTCGGATTACGCCAGGCTGGCTTTAAAGCAACTGGAGAGCTGCACGTCGCCCTCCTGCTTAGAGGAAAAATACGAGGCAGCTAGCGGGTTGAACTATTGCTTGACAAGACAAGGGAAACACAGAGAGGCTGTAGATGTCCTTTTATCCTTGCAGGCCTTTGAAAAGGAATTAGGGAAAGAGAAAAGAGCCATGCTTTGTCTTAGACTAGGAGAGTCGCTCAATGAAATTGGAGATTATGATGCGGCTTTGGCTCAATTAAACAAGGGATTGGCCTACGGTCGGGAGTTAGAGGATAGAAATACAGAACAGGAAATACTGGCCATCATATCGATTACGTATTATTATCTGGGCGATCTGGATAAATCCATACGGATTGCTAAAACAAGCCGCGCAATTGCTAGTGAACTCCAGAGTAAAAATGCTGAATGTTATTTGCTATACATTATTGCTGATACTTACGGAAGCCTTGGACGTTACGATAGTGCAACGCACTATTTTGAGCAATTACGAGAAGAATCTCTGACCCTTAATGATAGTGATTACTATGGATTTGCCGTTGGCGGCTTATTTCGTACGGTTCTCTTACAAGGGAATGATAATCTGGAGGAATACGCAAGAGCAGCTAAAGAGATTCTGGAGAGTGGTAAAACCTATCAACAGTTACACGTTAAGCGGAATATTTACAGCTCGTTCAGTAATTATTATTTACAAAAAGGTGATTACCAAAAAGCAGAGGAATATGCCCTTCGTCATGTTCGTCATGTTCGGAAATTTGAGGCTGATACTACGGAACTGGTCATTTTTGCGCTAGGAGAATTGTCGAGAGTTCAAGCAGCCATTGGTAGTTTTGAAAAAGCTTGGCATACTTATGATACGTTCTATCAGCTGAAAATGGCGATAGTAGACAATAATCAGCATCGTGCTCTTGCTCAAACTGCTGTAGAAATGGATTTGGCGGAGAATGAACTGGCTCGCCAGGTTGCCGAAAAAACAGCACGGCTTGAGCAACAAACTACGGCTATTCGTACGCGGTTTTTCCTGGTTTCACTAACGGTAGCAGCCATTGTTTTAGTGGGCTTGTTGTGGGCTTATCGTCGTGCTCAGCGAGATAGACAGGTTATCAAGCAGAAAAATGAACAGATCGAAACATCCCTCGCCGAAAAAGAAGTACTCCTGCGCGAAATTCATCACCGGGTAAAAAATAATCTTCAGATCATCACTGGCTTATTGGATAAACAGGCCCGTAAATCCTCAGATGTAGCGGTACGAAAATTGGTCAAAGAGGGACAGGAACGCATCCAATCTATGGCGCTCATTCATCAAAATCTATACGAATCCGATCAGCTGAGTGGCATTGATATCAAATCTTACTTGCAAGAGTTGAGCCAAAATATTCAACGAAGCCAAGCGGTCAGTCCCGAGCAAATCCAACTTAACCTTGACGTTGATACCGAAAATCTGGATATAGATACGGCCATTCCTGTGGGCTTGATCCTCAACGAACTACTCACGAATAGCTATAAATACGCCTTCCCGGCCCAAAGAAAAGGCAGTATAAAAGTAGATTTCAAGAAAAACAAAGATCGTTACCTGCTACAAGTCAGCGATGACGGAGTAGGGTTTATACTAGAAGAAGGAGGCAATAAAACCAAATCATTGGGCTTGAGCTTAGTCAATGGCTTGGTGCGGCAACTGTCAGGGACTATCGAATGGCTGGCTGTAGAGCGAGGTACGATGGTCAGTATTCAGTTTTGAAAAAGATTTGGGGCTATGCCGTTAGTGGTGTTGCGTAGCAAACCCCACTACGCCACCGGGCTGTCGGTCGCTGTCGCTCCTCCCCATCCCTTATCCTTGGTTGCTCCGCACCCCGAGCTTCGGCCTGCTGGCCTGCGCACTGATTAATCCGTTCTTTCTTTATCACTTTGTGGTATCGATGGTCGAGCGGAGCATCACTTTTTGTTGTTGTGGGATGTAGTAGTTCGAGTGATAAGCCATTCGTATAAATACATTCATGCAGTTACACTCAAAATCCGTCGCCTCACGTCCCCAACTCCCGCGCCATTTCTCCCCGAAAATGAAGAATTTGCAGCATCTTCTCCAAATCGGCATGCCAGCGACCAAATTCACCTGAACGGAACGACCAGCCGCTTTTGAACTGCTGCAAGAGTTGCGGGTCACTATGGTAGGCGGCTTTCTCCAACAGGGGGCGATAGTGCCATATATCCCAGTTGGCCGTACTGCGCCCCTGGATGACATCCTGAAAGCCAAGAACAATCATCTTACTCAGCGCAGGTTGCCAGGCGTGTGGGCTATGGAGCAACCAGTAGGCAGGCAGTGTTTCATTGGGCACGAGTGGACCAAACTGCTGTAGCCAAGTGAGCAAGCTGGAGTTGAAGAAGCCCGGTGTTGCCTGTTGCAACAGTTGCTTGGCTTCCGTATTGTTCCATAAGCTTTGTTGGTCGGTGAGCAGCCACCATTTAATCATAGCCTCGGTACCTCCCAAGTCGGGGTGGCGCAGCAGGCTTTTGGTGAGTGCTTGCAGCAGTAGGTTGCCATAACTCACCTTGGCCACCATTTGAATAATATCTAAAGGCGTTTTTTGCCAATACTTCTCCCAGCGCGCAAAGGGGATGCGCTCCAGTACCTGCTGCACCCAGTTGAGGCGCAAGCCGCCGGGTGTTTTGCTGCCAGTAGGGTAGATGCCGTCTTCTTGGGTGGCTTTGGGCAGGTCTTCTGGTAGGATCAGTTCCAGCTTGTTGGCTTTGAGTACCAGGCAGGATTGCGCGTGCTCCCAAAGGCGATCTTGTAAGCTGCTTTCGGGCAGGCTGGCCAGCAAGTCAGTAGCCGCGAGGCGCACGTTCTTCCTTTTAGCAAGGCGACAATGCTCAAGAAATATTTCGTCATTGCTAGTCAGTCCTTCCGCCAGGGCGGGCAAGATGCGGCCTTGGGCCTTATGATCGAGTTCAAGCCAATGGTCCGTGAGACTTTGGCGGGCAGCCTCGGGGTCTTCGCGGCGGTAGGCGGTGAGTAGTGCTAGCTGTTCTTTACCAGTAGCCAGCGGCCAGCTTTCCAGCGCGGCGGTGCTTGGTAGTAAGGCCGACCAATACGGGTGCTGCTGCAATAACCAACGGCCACGCGTGCCCAGAATTGGCTCAATGAGTTGCCACAATTCGGGTTGTTCGCGACATTGTTCCAGTAGGTTGGGGAGGGTTTCGTGGGGCAGTTGCTTCTGGTGTTTTTTTAGTAGCTGTGCAAACTCTGGTAGGGCAGGCTGGTGGTGACCGTCGAGAATCGCCTGCAGGTGTTGTACACTTCGCCACGAGCAAGGGGCCAGGGCTGCTTCCGGCGCAGGGCTGGGCAATGCTTCTTTTAAGGTAGGCAATTGCCTGGCGCCTTGTCGTAAAATTTGGGTAACTCCCACCATTTCCAGTAGTTGCTGATGGCTTTCGGGGGCTTCTTCAGCAGGGGCATCACTCGTTTGCAGCTCCTCTGCTGGCAGCTGATCGGTGCCTAGCAGTAGTCGCCTTACGAGTTCGTCCCAATTTTGCTGATCCGCTGTTTTCACCATGCAATTTTATTGTCCCCTAAAGGTAAGGGGAGGATTGGGATTTGGGGTGGTTTTGGGGTGTTTTCTTGGGATGGCATCGTGTCCATTTGTATATTGGGTCATTTAAGGCGTGATAAATTTTCTGGTGTGCAAATTCAATTAGGCACCATCATGAAAATGAACTAAATAAAGCTTTCATCACCTTCATCTCTCTCTTCCTATGATTCGCTTTCTCTACTTCCTCTTTTTTGGCCAGATGGCCTTTTTTCTTGCCGCGCAATCTTCTCCGCTACCGCCGTTGAATAGTAACCCTGTTTGGGAAATAAGGAGATTAGGATTTGAAGTAGAGACCTCCTTTGATACCATTACTTACGGTCAGCACTATTGTAATTGTGGCCATGACTATGTAGGGGTGGTGCTCAATGGGGAAGAAGAATTCATGTACTTGCGACAATCTTCAACGCAAGCTTATTTTCTGGAAGATATTAATGATTGTGCCTCAGAGCGATTGTTGTATGACTACACGGTGGATACTGCCAGGATTTTAATCAATAACATTCTGGGTTTTCCGGATAGTTTAGATGTTTTTCCCTTCGTGCTAACTCCGTTTGGTACCCCGGGAGGTCCTATGCAATTAACGCCCTATCGAGCTGATTATAGCTACCTTTTAGGCCCTTGGCCAGTTCAGGGTACTACAACTTGGATACGTGGTGTAGGAGACAATCGGCATCCGTTTTTTCCAATCTTTAACAACTTTTCTCCTGTTCAGGAATTCACGTATGGGCTGCAAAGACTTACGGTAGACCATACCATCTGGTATGATGCTACACCTGATAGCGAACCCTATCATGATATTATTTACGTAGATCAAGACGCTACCTCCGGCCAGCAAAATGGTACGAGCTGGGAGGATGCACATACAGATTTAAACACCGCACTCCAACTTGCGGATGCCGGTGATATGATCTGGGTAGCGGAGGGCACCTACAGGCCTACTGCGGGAGCAGACCGAGGGGCTAGCTTTGTTCTTAGAAACGGCATTCAACTATTTGGGGGTTTCGCGGGAATCGAAACTTACTTGGCGGAACGTGAAAACCCTGAATTGCACCCCACGGTTTTGAGCGGCGATATTGGCATCCCGGCGGATAGCACGGATAACTCCTACCATGTCATACGTATACAGGATATAAGTGATTTTGCCCTGGTCGATGGTTTTACCATCCGCGATGGCAATGCGTTGGGTGGAACAACAAGTTTTCCATTTACCGAAGAAGGGGGAGGAATCTTAATTTATTCAGGAATAGCCGCCAGCAGCACTGCGCAAATCACTTTAAAAAACAATACAATCACCGCAAACACGGCAAAATGCGGAGGAGCGATCAGCATTGATGATGGTGTTTTGCAGCCTATCGATCTAAATATCACCCAGTGCAATATTGCTGGCAATGCTGTGCCTTTCCGTGGTGGTGGACTGTATATTCCCTATAATCTTACCGCACTGCTGGAAATCAAGGTTACCGATACGGAATTCAATGCCAACCGCTACCAAAGCTTTGGCGGCGGAGCCATCTACGACGATTACGCAGGAACGAATTGGAGCGTTGTGAATACTGCTTTCATCAATAATGGCAGTATAACGGGCGGCAGCGGAGGCGCCTGGAATATTTTTCACAGGGGCGGTACCAAGCGGATTTCTATTTTAAACTCCATTTTCCGAGATAATTATTGTGTTGGGAATGGAGCAGGAATAGAATATATCCACAACGAGGGAGAAGGATTCTTAATACTGAACATAGAAAAATCACAATTTCTCAACAATAGAAGTTATGCCAACTCCGGTGGTGGATTAGCACTATCTGGGTTGAGTGAATTTAATTCAGCTGTTATGGTGACGGAGTGCGATTTTCTTGGCAATCGTAGTTTAACATTGGGAGGTGCTTTTCTTTTTACAATGCTAGCATCGTCAGGAGAAACCTTGATGGATGTTGACCGGTGCCGCTTCATTAATAATCAAGGTGGTGCAAATTTAGGTGGAGCGATAAGGTTTTCGGTAGGAACCTCAAATAGTATGAATGCCACAACAACCAGTCTGAATACCAATATACAGAATTCTCTATTTCTTAGGAATAGGGGAGTTATTTCACAAGGGAATGAATCTTATGATTCATCCATTCAGACAACTGTTTCTAACTGCACTTTCGTAGATAATGGGCTTGTAATCTTTTCTAAACCTTATACTGAAAACTTCAACGACAGCACCTTCAGGAACAATTACTACATCCGTAATTCGATCATCTGGGAGCCTACACTACCCTTGTGGCAGATACTGTACAATGGCGATCCACAAGACCTCAGTGTTTTTGATTACGAGCTGGATCACTGTCTCATTTCCGTTGATAGCTGCGATCTACCCGGCGGAGTAGCCGCTTGTCATACGCTGCCTAATTTGTTTAATGTAGACCCACTTTTTGTTGATGTTGAAAATGATGAATATCAGTTAAAGGGTTGTTCTCCTTTGCTTAATCAAGGGGTCAGTTGGCCGTATTTGCGCTCATTTGATTTGGATAAAAATCCAAGAATTCAAGAAGGGCTTGTGGATTTGGGAGCCTACGAGACCGTAAGTTTTATCAATTCGGTTGATGATGCTTTCTTAGCTTTAGACTGTGCTATGGACAGCACCGGAAGCATTAGTTTAAACACGGTTACGGGCTACGCGCCGTCCACCTACACCCTTACAGGCAATGACGTTTTCGCTACAAACACGGTAGGTGCTTTCACGAATCTTCCTGCCGGAAATTATCAATTGACGACAGAAGATGGCCAGTCATGTACCGATACGCTAGATTTTGAAATTGTGGCTCCGCCTCCCATCGAACTAGGCGTGAGTATCGAGCCTTTTATCGAAGATACACAACCAGGTACTATTAACGTGGATAGTATTTCAGGAGGCACAATGCCTTATCAGGTTTTCTTTGAAGAACAGCTATGGGATGGTGAACCGCTGACGAACCTGGCTGCGGGAGAATACCTCTTGACGGTTTTGGATGACAATGGTTGTGCCTTGGATACTATTGTGGAAATTGACTTTGTCAACAGTACTTCGGATCAGCCGCACGCTACGCTAAGTTTAAGCATTGCTCCCAATCCTGTTGTAGCTCAGACGCCATTACAAATAAACAAGCCTGATGGTGCTGATATTTCGAATCTTTTGCTTGAACTGTGGACGGTCAATGGTCAGAAGCTCTTAGAAAAACCTCTTGTCAAACATGATTGGCCATACAGGCTGATGGCTCCGTCTAGATCAGGCATCTACCTGTTGGTTTTAAAAGATAGAGATGGGCGGTATCTATACACTACAAAGTTGGTTGTAATGGATCACTAGGAGGTGCTGTGTAAATGACCTACTAAGTGAAAATATTCAGATTTCTACTAGGAAGCTTTTGCTACTTTTAGGTTTTTGTGTAATAACTAAGGAACGGGCACCAATCAGCTATCCACATTTTCCTTCCCACCCCGAACCAACAACCAAATAGAAAAAGACATCTCGCCGATAATACTGGGGATAGCCACCAGTGCCAGGAAGATAGAGGCGTAAGTCTCGTAGTTGGGCATCAAAAAGTGTGCACCAGTATCGACCATATACATGATACCGGCTACTACGAGAAAGAAGGCAATGATCCGGGGTTGTCCGATGATTCGGCCCAACAGGATGAGATGTATGCCAAAAAAGAACAAGCCGATAAGCCAGGTGGTATTGAAAATATCAACCTGATGTAGCACTTCTGCTGCTGTCGTGGCCTTCAGTGCCAGGGGCAAGGCGAAGATGGCAATACCCATAATACCGGCGTGCATCATCCGAAACAGGGTGCTCAGTTTAGACAAGAGGTGAGTAGGGTACAGCTCGTACAAGGTCCAGGCCACGACCACATCAAAAACGACGGTAATCATAAAAGCGAGTGTCCCCCAACGAACAAGCTGGGGCTGTTGCTGGATGGTTTCCAGAGGAGCCTGTAGCAAGGATTCCAACATCAGGAAATTAGCAAAAATAGCGGTAAAGAAGATCACGAGATAACTAACTCCGGTAGTGATGGCAAGTGTTCTGGTTGTCATAGGTTGATTTTTTACAATAAAGGTTTCTAAAGAAGAAGGCTTAGTAACGATGTTCGAATTACGAGTGGGCTTCTCCTTTCGCGAGGGATAGGTTTCTTTTGTGCTCTTGGAAGAGCTGGTTTTCTATCTACAGATGACTCAGAGGAGGCTTTGCCCCCAAAAGAGATACCTTTTCTTTTTTACATCAAGGTGCTTGAGCTTGAATAGAAATTATTTTGGGTACGATATAATAATAAATCACCCTCACTTTGCCTACCACGGATAATAAGCCAACGTAGTCAAGACGGAGAATAAAATTTGCCAGCCGTTGATTGCTGCCGATAATTGGCATTTTGACGGGCCCGTATGCCTTATTTTTAACATCTGGATAATAGGGTGGGATACCCTTTTTTGTAAAATACTTGTGCAAGAAAGTAAAGCTTGTCTTTTGATTATCAAGACAAAAGCCTATTTTTGCTGCCGATTTTAGGGAGCTGGTCAAGAAGTGCAGCATGCATAAGCCTTGGCGGCGATCTGAAAAACTATTGTTGACAATTTACAGAACGACAGATTATGGCAAATATCGGTCAAGTAAAGCAAGTTATCGGCCCGGTTGTAGACGTAAGTTTCTCCGCGGAAGGTGCTAAGCTGCCCGAAATTCTGAATGCATTAGAAATTAAGCGCCAGAATGGTGAACTACTGGTACTAGAAGTCCAGAAGCACCTTGGTGAAGACAGCGTACGTACAATCGCTATGGATGCTACCGACGGTTTGACCCGCGGTGCTGAAGTAACCGATACGGGTGCTCCAATTGCAATGCCTACCGGTAATGTAATTAAGGGCCGCTTGTTTAACGTAATTGGAGAAGCCATCGATGGTATCGGTGAGGTATCCAAAGCAAGCTCTGCACCTATTCACCGTAAGCCTCCTGCTTACGAGGATCTGTCTACGGAGAAGGAAGTACTCTTCACTGGTATCAAAGTAATTGACTTGATCGCCCCTTATACTAAAGGTGGTAAGATTGGTCTGTTCGGTGGTGCAGGTGTAGGTAAAACCGTACTTATTCAGGAATTGATCAACAACATTGCCAAAGGATACGACGGTATTTCGGTATTTGCCGGAGTAGGAGAGCGTACTCGTGAAGGTAATGACCTCATGCGTGAGATGTTGGAAGCAGGTATCATCAACTACGGCGAGAAATTCATGCACAGCATGGAAGAAGGTGGTTGGGATCTGAGCAAAGTAGATATGAAAGCGCTGGAGACTTCAAAAGCTACTTTCGTATTTGGCCAGATGAACGAGCCTCCTGGTGCACGTGCACGGGTAGCATTGTCTGGTTTGACGATTGCCGAGTACTACCGTGATGGTGATCTAAGTGATCCTACCGGTGGCCGTGATATCCTCTTCTTTATTGATAATATCTTCCGTTTCACTCAGGCCGGTTCTGAGGTATCTGCCCTTCTGGGACGTATGCCTTCAGCCGTAGGTTACCAGCCAACGCTGGCTACCGAGATGGGTCTGATGCAGGAACGTATTACTTCTACCAAGCGTGGTTCTATTACCTCTGTACAGGCGGTATATGTACCTGCGGATGACTTGACGGACCCTGCTCCTGCAACGACGTTTGCTCACTTGGACGCAACCACCGTACTTAGCCGTAAGATCGCTTCTTTGGGTATCTACCCTGCGGTAGATCCTCTGGATTCTTCTAGCCGGATTCTTGATCCTGCGATCCTTGGTGACGAGCACTACGCTTGTGCTCAGCGCGTAATGAATATTTTGCAGCGTTACAACGAATTGCAGGATATCATTGCCATCCTTGGTATGGAAGAATTGTCTGACGAAGATAAACTGATCGTAAGCCGCGCGCGTCGTGTTCAGCGTTTCTTGTCACAGCCTTTCCACGTAGCCGAGCAGTTTACTGGTCTTAAAGGAGTACTTGTATCTATCGAAGAAACCATCAAAGGATTTACCATGATCATGGATGGCGAAGTAGATGAGTACCCGGAAGCAGCCTTCAACTTGAAAGGTAACATCGAAGATGTTATCGAGACAGGTAAGAAGATGTTGGCAGAAGTAGAAGCTTAAATCTTATTTAGCATGAATATTGCAGTATTAACACCAGAACGTGAAATTTTTCACGGTACCATTAGCTCGGTGAAAGTGCCGGGTGTAAAGGGTGAATTTCAGGTGCTGAATAACCACGCCCCCATTGTTTCGGCATTGGCGGAAGGTAAAGTCGAAATCGTAACCGCCGCTGGTGGCTACACTTTCTTCAATCTTGAAGCAAGTGCCAAGCAGTCAGGTGATGAGACCGGCAAAAAAATGACCTTCCAGATCGAAGGTGGTTTTATTGAAGTACTGAACAACGAGATTTCCCTCCTGGTACAGGGTGTAAGTCAACTATAGAAAACCTTGTGTTTGTTCCGATGAATATCGGGATGCGAGCTTGGTTTAAATCATACTATCCTCCCGGATTTTACTAAGGTAAAGTTCGGGAGGATTTTTTTTGGACCCCATACTTGAAAGTCGGAATTAGGAAGTCTGAACTCGGAAGTATTCAACGAACAAAGCACCCCGCACCCCGCACTTCGCACCTAAAATNNCAGCGCACAAGCACCCCGCACCAAAACCGCACTCCGCACAACTTATTTTTGTGCTGTTTTTAAGACACCTGCCACCTTCTCAGGTATATCCAGTTTGGCTAAAGCCCCTAATACGGCCTTGGTTTCTTCTGCTGGTGTATCCATTATTTTAAATACGAGCTGAATACTTTCACGGGCGATAAGGTCGGGATCGGAGAGGGTGCCACCCACCGCTTGTAGAGAGATGCTTTGCATCAACCCACGAGCACACATGGCGTAGATTTTATAATCTTCCTCCGTCCTATCGGGAAAGCGGTCGCCAAAAATGGTCTTACTGCGTTGAATCTGGTTGATGAGTAACTGAGCCGCAATATCAGGGGAGTTATACGACATCAGGTAGAGCTCTGCCGAGGGGGCATGCTGCGCCATCGTATGTACGTGCCAGGAAAGTTCACAGGCCAGATGGAGCAGTTTATTGCCTTCTGCAAAATGAGAGGTACGTTCCAGTACTCGAAAGAATGCTTCGAGCACGATTTTTTCAAAAATATCCTCTTTGCTTCGGTAGAAATGATAGATCGTGCCAATCTCCACACTGGCTGCTTCCTTAATCTGGCGCATTTTGGTTTTTTGATAACCCTGTGCTAGGAAAAGTTTGCGGGCAACACTGATGATTTTGCCCCTGACTGCCGCCTTGTGTGCTTCCCGTTTCATACTGAGTATTGCGCAAAAAATGAGTAAAACGTCGGCTCAGCTTATTCTCATGCTGTTCCTGAAATCATTTCTAGTAATAAAAGTACTCTTTTTTTCTAGAACGCGTTCAAATTTATTTGCAAAAGCCAATTAAAGCCTGTAGCTTTATTAAGCAATTAGAACGTGTTCAAAAACCCTCCAACCGATGGCTGCTTATTTAAATATGGATACGCTGCGTTTTCTTTTACAGCATACGCATGATTTAGAACAGATTTTGACCTTGCCGCGCTTTGCTGATCATGATGTTGATAGTATCAATATTATGCTTGACGCCATTAAGGATTTTTCAGACCAGGAGTTGTATCCTGTTTTCCGGGAGATGGACGAAAAGCCAGTGCATTATGCTGATGGTAAAATCATTACCCACCCTGCACTAGGCAAAATTTTACGACAATCCGCAGAACTTGGCATCATTGGAGGAACCTTTGATTACGACGATGGTGGGTTACAGTTGCCCAATACAGTAGGTACAGCTGCTTACTTTATCATGGATGCGGCCAATAACAATGTGCCGGGCTACACTGGCCTGACCATGGGGTCTGCTGAATTGATTCTTCACTTTGGTAGCGATGATCTAAAGGCTACTTACGTGCCGAAAATGATAAGTGGTGAATGGGGAGGGACGATGTGCTTGACGGAACCCCAAGCCGGTAGCTCTTTGTCAGACATCACGACTACTGCTTACCCCCAAGCCGACGGTACGTACAAAATCAAAGGCCAGAAAATCTTTATTTCAGGCGGCGATCATGAGCATTGTGAAAACTTTGTCCACTTGGTTTTAGCACGTATCGAAGGTGCACCAGCAGGTACGAAGGGTATTTCCTTGTTTGTAGTGCCAAAATACCGGCCAACGGATGCTGGTTTGGTTCCTAATGATGTAATTACAGCAGGTGATTTTCAAAAAATGGGACAGCGAGGCTATTGTACCACGCACCTTTCTTTTGGAGAAGAAGACAATAGTGTTGGTTTCTTAGTAGGCGAGCCCCATCGTGGACTAGGGTATATGTTCTTGATGATGAATGGAGCCCGGATCGGTGTTGGTCGTGGCGGTGTAGCCATAGCTAGTGCTGCTTACCATGCTTCTTTACAGTATGCACAGGAACGTCCACAAGGGCGGCGAATTTTGGATAACGGTCGCAAAGATCCTAACCAAAGCCCAACCCTTATCATCGAGCATGCCGATGTACGCCGTATGTTGTTTTTGCAAAAAGCGATCTATGAAGGTGGCTTGAGTTTGGTGTTGCAATCGTCTAAGTACCTGGATTTATCCCTCTATGGACCAGAAGAGGATCGGGAGAAATATAAAATGTTGTTAGATATTCTAACACCTATTACCAAAACGTTCCCCGCAGAAAAAGGCCGGGAAGCGGTAGATAATGGGCTGCAGATATTAGGAGGTTACGGTTTCTGTAGTGATTTTGTTTTGCAGCAATATTATCGTGATATTCGAATTTTTGCGATCTACGAAGGTACCACAGGCATTCAGTCACTAGACTTGCTGAGCCGGAAGATTACTATGCACAATGGTAAAGCGCTAGAGCTACTGGCCAGTGAAATGAAAGAGACCATAGCGGCAGCTCTTGAACAACCTGAACTGCAAAAATACGCCGCTGCCTTAGGTGGAAAGATTAAAGAAACCCAGGAGGTCTTAGGCTCCTTGCTGCCTTACGCAGCCAAAGGCGAATATGAACGTTTTCTAGCGGATGCAAACATCTTCATGGAGTATTTTAGTACGCTGGTAGTGGCCTGGCAATGGCTACAAATGGGCGTTACGGCCAAACAACTCAGCATTACAGGTGCCGGTAATTTCACAGACGATTACCTCGAAGGTATCCTCCACACGATGCGTTTCTACTTTACCTATGAGGTGCCTAAAATGAACGGCCTCGTAGAGATCATGCGCAATGAGGAGGAGTTGACCTTACTGAAAGAGAAGGCACATTTTTAATCTGCCAAAAACACACCAAATAGGATAGGCCACGGATCACCGAAAGTAATCCGTGGCCTATCCTGTTTCCGTAGGTTCTACTCTTTTGATGCATTTACCCTAACAAAAAGAAGCTTCCTTGTCAATCAGCGGACAGCTGAAGTAGCAACTACCTGGGATTGATTTTTGTCTTTAAAATAGCCCTTGCGAAAGAAGACAAAATCAAATCAGATGCGACACTACTTATTGCTGTTAGCCAGTGCTTTGCTGCTCTTGGGTATGAACCGCCCTGCTGCGGGAAGTATGGAGTTGGCCATAAATGATATCGAACACAATTACGGTACACTTTGGATTGGCCTTTACGCCTCAGAAGAAGCTTTTTTAGATAAGGATCAAGCCCATCTTGAGGCTATTAAGGTGAAAGATTTCAAAGAGAAGCACATTTACCTCAATGATCTGGATTATGGCGATTATGCTGTAGCCCTTTTTCATGACCTCAATAATAATGGTGAGTTGGATGTCAATTGGCTGGGCGTTCCAGAAGAGCCTTTCGCTTTTTCACGCCCTATTTCGTCTAAATGGCGACTACCAAAGTTCTCAGAAGTTAAAGTCGGTTTATACCAATCACATAAGACGGTTTTTGCCAACCTGAAAACATGGTGGGACCAGTGATTAATCGAAGCGAAAATTCGCTAAGCAGGATAAATTAAGTTATCTTTCGCATCCTCAAACAGAAGAAATAACTAAATTATGTCTACTGCTCATTCCCACCTTCTTGCTCCTCTCGATCTTGGTTTTACACAATTAAAGAACCGGGTCTTGATGGGGTCTATGCATACGATGCTGGAAGAGGCCCCCGGAGGTTTTCCACGTGCTGCTGTTTTTTATGCTGAACGGGCAAAAGGGCAGGTCGGTCTGATCGTAACAGGTGGCATTTCTCCTAACGAAGAAGGTTGTGTCGGCCCACATTCTGCGATGCTGACCAATGCCGAAGAAGTGGCGAAACACAAACTCATCACAGATGCTGTTCGGGCCGAAGGTGGTACGATCTGTATGCAGATTTTGCATTCAGGGCGTTATGGGTACCACCCAAAAATTGTGGCACCTTCTGCTTTGCAGGCTCCTATTAATTTTTTTAAGCCCCGTGAACTAACGGGTGAGGATATTGAGCGTACCATTGAAGATTACGCCAAATGCGCAGTACTGGCCCAAGAAGCCGGGTATCATGGAGTAGAAGTGATGGGCTCCGAGGGCTATTTGATCAATCAGTTTATTGTAAAGCGTACCAATCATCGTGAAGATGAATGGGGAGGTTCTTATGAAAACCGGATGCGTTTTCCAGTAGAGATTGTCCGTAAAGTCAGGGCTGCTGTGGGCGAGAACTTCATCATAATCTATCGCCTGTCTATGTTGGATTTGGTGGAAGGAGGAAGTACATGGGAGGAAGTCGTACAGCTGGCTAAAGCGATTGAAGCCGCCGGTGCAACCATCATCAATACCGGAATTGGCTGGCACGAAGCACGTGTACCTACCATCGCTACCCGCGTACCTCGTGGCGGATTCAGCTGGGTGACGGGTAAGCTGAAAGGGGAAGTGAGTGTACCCTTGGTCGCCGTGAACAGAATCAATATGCCAGGTATTGCCGAAGATATTCTTGCCAAAGGAGATGCCGATATGGTCTCAATGGCCAGACCTTTCCTCGCGGATGCCGAATTGGTAAAGAAAACCATGGAAGGCCGCGTCGATGAAATCAATACTTGTATTGGCTGTAATCAAGCCTGTTTGGATCATACTTTTGAGATGAAAATCTGCTCTTGTTTGGTTAATCCACGTGCTTGTCATGAAACAGAGCTCAATTACTTGCCAGCAGTTGAGAAGAAAAAAATTGCTGTGATTGGTGCAGGCCCTGCTGGTTTGGCAGCCTCTACGATTGCTGCTGAGCGAGGCCATACCGTTGATCTTTTTGAAGGTGAAGGCCAGATTGGTGGGCAATTTAATATGGCAAAACGCATTCCCGGAAAGGAAGAATTTGAAGAAACACTCCGTTACTTTGGTCGCCAGATCGAATTGACGGGCGTCAACCTGCATTTGAATACGCGCGCTACGGCGGAACAGTTATTGGCCGGAGGTTACGACGAAGTTATTCTTGCAACTGGTGTTACACCACGTGATATTGAGTTGCCTGGGCAGAATCATCCCAAGGTGCTTAGTTACATCGATGTACTTTATCACAAGAAAAAAGTAGGCGAAAAAGTTGCCATCATCGGCGCAGGAGGTATTGGCTTCGATATGGCTGAATACCTCTCTCATGAAGGGACCTCGCCGAGCTTGGATACCGAAAAATACATGGAGGAATGGGGGGTAGATATGGCCATGAAAACGGGTGGGGCCTTGATGCCTGCCCAGCCAGAACCTTCTCCTCGTGAAATTTACCTCCTAAAGCGATCTACCGGTAAGCACGGAAAAAACCTGGGTAAAACTACCGGTTGGGCACATCGTGCCAGCCTGAAGATGAAGGCGGTGAAAATGGTTTCCCAAGTCGCTTACCAGAAAGTCGACGATGAAGGCTTACACATCTTAGTTAATGATGTGCTCCAAATACTTCCCGTTGATCATGTAGTTATCTGTGCAGGGCAGGAGCCTTTGCGGGAATTACAAGCTAAGTTGGAGCAAGGTGGCTTGAAAGTTCACCTGATTGGCGGTGCTTTTGAGGCAAAAGAGTTGGATGCTAAATTCGCTATTGATCAGGCCGCTCGTTTAGTGGCGGAGCTGTAGAGCCTGTCTGTCTGACTGCCAGGCAGGAGATAGGTAGCGGTTGTACTGTTTACAATCTGATGGTGAAGTAGTTTAACGCTTTTAGGTCTGTATTCACGACCCACCCTCTATCTCCCTCCCTTGTGATAGAGGGAGGACTTTTGATGCGTAAAGTGTTGATTTTGATATTGTTTAAGTGATTTTTAGCCCGTTATTTGGTAGCTTGCGAAAGCCCCTCGCCGGGTAGGGAGGGGTTGGAGTGGGTCGTGAATGTAAGCCAAATCAAACCTGCTTTAGTACAGGGTAGAGGGATGCTTGCTAGAGAATTTTGCATCACAAAATATTACCACATGCGTTTTCAAGACCAGGTTGTATTCATCACCGGTGCCGCTTCTGGTATTGGCAAAGCTGCTGCCGAGCAGTTTGCTAAAGAAGGCGCAAAACTGTTGCTGTCAGATATTCAGACAGCAGAGGGCGAAGCTTTGGCAGAAACCCTTCGTAATGCGGGTACAGCTGCTTTGTTCACGCACTGCGATGTTGCGGATTATACTTCGGTACAACGAGCGGTTGATTTGTGCGAAAAGCACTTCGGTCGGATCGATATTGGTCTTAATAATGCTGGAATAGGTGGTCCGATGGCCAGCACTCGCCAGTTGGAACTTGCCGATTGGGATAAAGTTTTAGCGGTCAATCAAAGTGGTGTTTTTTACTGTATGAAAGAGCAGTTTCGATTGATGGAAGCACAGAAGAGTGGCTGTATCGTCAACGTCAGCTCGATTGCTGGGATGCGCGGGTTGCCTAATCAATTAGCATACACAGCCAGTAAGCATGCCGTCATCGGAATGTCGAAAACCGCTGCGCTGGAAGGTGCCCGCTACGGCATTCGCGTAAACGCCATTTGCCCGGTCTTCACGCAAACGCCACTGGTGGATAAACTTTTTGCCAGCGTGGAAGGGATTGATCAGAAACTGCTGCGGACGATCCCGTTACGGCGTTTTGGCGAGGTGGAAGATATCGTCAATGCCATTACCTGGTTGTGTGATCCGGCGTCGAGCTTTATTACTGGATTGGCCTTGCCAATTGATGGAGGGCAGAGTGTGTAGGAGATTGTAAAAGATGCGCTACTGTTGAAACCTCCCCAAGTTTTCCCTTTGAATAGCCGCCGCCATAATTTCCGGAAATTGGTCAGGCGTAGCCGCAAAAGTAGGGATACCCATTTGACCCAACTGCTGAGCATGGCCATGATCATAAGCACCTGCTCCTTCGTCGCTGAGTGCGAGCAGGCAGATGAACTGCAATCCGGTCGCTTGAAGGCGGGCAATCCGCCGAAACATTTCGCTGACATTCCCGCCTTCAAATAAATCACTGAGCAAGACAATGATGGTGTCTCGTGGTCGGCTGACGAGCGGTTCTACGTAGGTTAGCGCACGGTTAATATCGGTACCTCCTCCTAGCTGGGTAGCGAAAAGCAGTTCTACAGGGTCGGTCAGGTGTTCCGTAAGGTCAACGACGTTGGTGTCGAAGGCGATCACCTGGGTTTTGATGCTGCGAAGGCTGGCCATGATACAGCTCAGTACCCCGGCATGGACCACACTTTCGGCCATCGATCCACTTTGGTCAATCAACAAAATGAGGTGTCGTAGTTGTTGCTGGCGGCGAGCATAACCACGCAATTCTGCCGGAATAATACTCTTGTATTTTGGCTGGTAATGTTTGAGGTTTTTTAGAATGGTCTGTTTCCAATCGATATCTCCTGGCCGAGGCCGTCGGGTACGTGCGGCACGATGGAGGCTGCCGCGAATAGCTTGCAACAAGGGTTGTCGGAGTCGCTTTTCCAATTCCTGGGTGACTTGCCGGACGAGCTGACGAGCGGTTTCCCGACTCCGGTCGGGTAATATTTTAGCGAGACTGAGCAATGTACCTACCAAGTGAACATCTGGTTCTACGGCAGCTAGTAGCTCCGGTTCCAGCAGCATCCGGTTGAGCCCCAGTCGTTCGAGGGCATCTCTTTGCATAATTTGCACGACTGACCGGGGAAAGAAGCGACGAATATCGCCAAGCCATCGGTTGACGTTGGGGACAGAATTTCCCAACCCACCTTTTTTCTCGCTGTCGTAAAGTGCATCCAAGGTATTGCTCATCCCTTGGAGCTTTTCGCCCATTTCTACCTCTCCGTCGGGATCAGCCTTAGCGCCCAGGATAAGTCGCCATTTTTGCAAATGTTCAGGAGGGTTGCTCATTAAGATTGTACGGTCATTCCTTTGACTACTGCGGCTAATTCGGGCAAAAGATCAGGGCTTTCCTCCAAGCTATTACCTACGACAATGCAGTCGGCACCTGCGCTAAGAGCCATTGCTGCTTGTTCGGGATGACGAATTCCACCACCGACAACAAGAGGCAGATCGTCGATTTCTTTACGCACAGCTTTGATCATGGTCGCGTTGACCGGATTTTTTGCACCACTGCCAGCATCAAGGTAAATCAGGCGATGCCCAAGGTATTTACCTGCAAGCGCTGTTGCTTGAGCAATCTCTGGTTTGTTGGCCGGGATAGGCTGGGTGTTGCTCATGTAGCCTACAGAGCTAGTCGTACCACCGTCGATGTACAAATAGCCGGTAGGGATCACTTCGAGGTTGAGGCGTTTGATCCGAGGAGCAGCGAGTACGTGTTGCCCAATGAGTAATTCCGGATTACGGCCCGAAATCATAGATAAGAATAAGAGTGCATCCGCTTGTGCCGATAGTTGGTAAATGCTTCCAGGGAAAAGGATGATTGGCAGTTTTGTGTGTGCTCGTAGAAACGAAAGATAATATTCTGCTTGCGTTTCATTGACGAGGCTTCCGCCCCATAGAAAATAGTGGACACCACCGCGTTCTGCCAGTTCGCACAGCCGTGTGATCAGTTTACGGTCGGTTTTGTCAGGGTCGATTAGCACGGCTAATTGCTTCTCGCCCTTACGGCGAGCATCGAGAAGGGATGGATAGATCATAGATTAGCCTTGTGTGTAGATTTAAGCTCTTTTATGCTTGTATGGCTCACACCGAACAAGCGCTTAGCAAATATAGCAGAATCTATTCACTAACCAAGACCATCTTACTGGCATCATGCTTGGCAACGGCCATCAAGAATTCGCGAAAAGCTTCGTATGCTTCGGCAGGATGTTCCTGGTCATACATTTGATAGTTGCGCTGTAGCGTCACCGTTCCCTCTGCTTCAATAACCGTCGTTTCGTATCTTCCGAAAGGTGTCTCCAGCAACTGAGGCTGTGGCAGGCTTTCGGTTTTATAACCATCAGGAAGATTGAAGGTTATAGTTGCTTCTTCGGTGTAGCCGTGGGAAATCATTACCGGATATTGGCGATTTTCCACAGCATCGGGCACATAAGTGCGAGGGCAGATCAGGTTCATAGGTACGAAAAGGCGTTTTCCTGCCCGTGAAGCGTAGCGATTGGCTGTAGCTTTGAAAGAAAGGGTGTTTTGAGGAAGATTGGGGTCGTTGGTAATGTTTACCTCGTCCAGGGTCAGTGTGGGTAATTTCCCCATGTTACGAACTTTATCTTCAATGTCTTTGGGGGAATAGGCGTATTTGTAGTAGCGCCAATCTTCATGTGGGATACCTCGTAGCATCGCCTTATACTGCAAGGCAGCACTGCCGTCGGCAGAAAGATCGATGGTGAATTGTTCATTAGCGTTGTTCTCGGCAGTGCTTAGTTTGGGCGTCCGAGCGAGTTGGCCGCCCTCGGGCGTTACAAGGAGGACTTTGCGGTCATTGGTGAATTCGCCCAGGTAGCCGGGGGGATTGATGGAGCTGGTACACTCCAGCCACATATCTTCACCGGGCACATAAAGGATGGCGTGATTGAAAGCAGGGTCTACAAAGTCGTCTTCGACTTCGTAAGGGTGATGTCCTCCTGCCTTGACAATAACCGGATAACTTTCTACCCCAATTTCATTGAGCATGGCTTTCATGTAATTACTCAGTGCTTTGCAATCGCCGTAACCACGTTCTTCTACATATTCGGCTGTGAAAGGCTGCCAGCCGCCTATGCCCAGTTGTACGCTCACGTACCGCTTGTTTTCTTGCATGAGGCGATAGAGGCGGGCAATTTTTTCTTTGGTATCCTCGATATCAGCAGTAAGCTCACGGATTTGTTCTTTTAACTCGGTGGGCAATTGATCGCGGTCTACCCACAGCTGTTGTAAAAAGCCACCATAATCTTGCCAACTCTGCATACTGCCGCTGTAACCATCAATCTCAAATTTACTGGGGCTGATGCGTAAAATGGGAATTTGGCGGTGTACCGGGATGTCATAAGGCTCAAACTTAATAGCTGGAATGTTTTTAGCCTCCCAGCGGTAAGTTTTTTCGGATTCCCTGTTAGTAATGGTAGGTTCCAATTCCATATTGTACAACTGATATTGGATGTCTAAGTCGTCAGGAACTGTAATTTCATAAGAGGAAGAAGTGACGGCGGAGGAAGCCCGATCCTGAAAATACCAGTTTTGGCCTGCTGCGAAACTGAGGCCTTTCAGTTTTTGGCGATAGCTAAATTCCAGAATGTAAGGATATTCAGAGTGGTTGAGCTCAATGTATTGAACTCTGTTTTCGGTATAGATACTTACCCCATCTACGGCCGCGACATCACGAATTTCGGATTTACGTACCTTCCGGATAGGAGCGCCACTCAGGTCATAAATATCTGCATCAAGATTCATGATTTTGTTGTCCGGATCATAGAAAACCACAAAGGCATTGGCTTCACTTTCTTTGTTGAGAATGACGATGCGCTTCTTTTCCGAATAAATGGCCTCTGACGCACTGATGATCTCCAGTTGGCCTTCGGATTCAATAATTTCATTGGCGTGTTCCAAAAGCGCTTTGTTATCCAGCTGTGCCTGTAACGATAGCTGGGTAAATGCCAGGAAAAGGAGGATAGATAGGGTTCTCATGTTTTTTTTGCTAAAGACGCTGCATTGTAGCGTCTGTACGTTAGAAAGGTGATGTAAGTTATTCTGTTTTTTTCAATACAATCTGCTCTTGCATTTTTTGCACGGCGCTGGCGAAAAGTTCTCTCAGGGCCGGGTATTCTTCGGGTAAGTAGTTTAATTTAGAAACTTTAAGTTTAGATATAATACTTATTTTATTGTCTTTTTCGCGGATCATGTACTGGAACGCTGCGTCATTGTTGGGTAATATAATGTTGGTATTCTCTGGCAAGGATTCAACAATATACCCTACAGGCATTTGGTATTGGTAAACTGATTTTTCTTCAAAAGCGTAGGGGAAGTTGACCGGATAATCCCGCTGCTCACGTTGAAAGGGGTTTTTAGAAAAATTGGTGTGAATAACAGGGGATAAGTAAAGAAAATTTTCGTTCACAAAACCTGCTTCCGGAATCTCGAATTTACCTTCTATCCTCAAATTTTCTCGAACATCCTCTTCGTTGGTGGCCGTTATTTCGTTCCAACTACTACCATTAGGTAAGCGCTCTGCCCAAATATCATCGAGGGATTGCGTTTGCATACGCAGACGATCTGCTCTTGCACTGAATGTATTCATGGTGGATTTCATTTCCCCGACCAGCATTCCGTCAGCAGTTATTTCAGCATTCCAGGCAAAAATATCCTGCACAATCGGTAAACCCAGGTTAATCCAGGACGGGGAAGTTTCATGTACCATAAAGCCTACGCTATTTAGAGCTTCCTCTCTAATAATGCCTGGTTTCAATAGCGGATCACTAAAATCTACCAAGCGTGCAATATCATTGATTTCCACAATAATGATGACGTAGTTAAATTGATTCAAAAAAGGAAAGGAGGTAATCATCGAGCCATTATCACGGGTAGATAACAAGACGGGGTACGCTTTGATCCCGTATTGCCTCAGCAGTGCTAAAGCTGCATATTGTATTTCTGCTATTGAGCCTTCGTGTTTGGCAAAGGCCTCATTGGGTGACTGTATAGCCCACATCCCATATTTACCGGACCAGGGTATTTCTTTCGTAATAAACCGATTGATTTCATAAAGTAAGTCTTCTTCGGGAAGGTCCTTCGCTATGACGGATTCCGCAGCTTCCAGCAAGTTTTTATACCGTTTGTTTTTTTGATAATTCTGACCAAAATCAGCACTCTCCAGGAGCTCTTTATTGGTCGACTCCCAAGTGCCGTATACTGGTGTTGAAAGACCGGTAATCGTACTTGTTGTAGCACTGGCCTGGAAGCGTACTTTTACATAATAATCTTCTACCGCCGTCATGAAAGGTTCCTCTTGTATGGCCCCGCCATTTTGCATCCAGAATTTGGTGCCGTCAATATAGATGTGGGTGTCACCCAGATGAAGGATGTCTTCACCGAGCTCACTTTTTTCTACGGTCATGTATTCGGCCCCCTGTAACAGATAGGTATAAGTGATCGGGACGTAGCAATCAAATTGAAAATAAGAAGAACGCACTGGTAGAGGCCCTCTGAAAGACCAAGACTGGGGAGATAATACACGATGGCTATAGTGCTCGTAGCGATATTCCAAGACACTTCCTACTTTTACTTCAGGGAAGGCGAAGCTAGCCTTAGACCAGTATTCGTTGATTTTTTCGTGAAAAATATCACCTTTTTTTACTTCGGTAACGGTACCGTCAGGAGCAATGCTGTGGGCACTGATTTGGCGTAAATTGTCAGTACCGCCTTTGTGAGCATAATAAATGGAGACGTCTGTAACCTTGTCCAGCGCAGCTTCGCTGAGTATTTTTAATCGTTTGTGCTGACGAAGCAGCCATTCGTATTGGCCACTATTGTCTTTGCCGACATTCATGTAACCTTCATCTCCGAGCACCAGGGCTGATGCAGTAGTGTCAAGCGTATAGCTTGTCATTTGCAAATCTTCGGCAGGAACACTGCCCCATTCTAATGGTTGGTAAGTTGATATTTGGGCTGAGATGACGGAAGAGTAGCAAATGAATAGCGGGAAAATAATACCCAATAGTGACGTTGTGCTACAAGGTCTCCATCTCAAGTGATGGCCTGAATAGGTGTAGCTAAAGGGTAAGTGGATTTTTTTCATGCTTAATAGGTAGATGTTAGAGATGCTGAGCGAAAATATATTTAGCGCGAAAAGCGCTACGTTATTATTGTATTTTTCTCAACACGATCTGTTCCTGCATTTTTTGGGCTAGTTGATCAAACAAATCCCTTAAAGCAGGGTATTCATCGGGAGAGAAAATCAATTGATTAATTTTTACTTTGTAAAGTAATTTTAAAACACCTTCCTTCTCTGCAGCTATGAACTGGATAGATGCTGAGCGATTGGGTAAATCCAGCAAGAGCCGGTCGGGGAGTGTCTCTACCGTATAGCCTTCTGGTAACTGGATGTTGTAGATAGACCGTTCCTCAAAAGGGTAGGAAAAGTCAACAGGATAAGTGCGTGCTTCTTTTTTGAAAGGATTTTCTCGAAAACTAGAGTAGACAAGAGGTGAGAAATAAAGAAAATCCTCGTTTGGAAATCCAGCCTCTTCGGCAGTGAATTTAGTGCTCGTTAATAAATCAATATTACTATTCTGAGGTTCTACTACGGAAAAGTCAGTAAGTTCAATGGTCGTTGGAAATTCATTATTCCAGGCATTTTGAAAGTCTATTTTACTACCGATTTCATTTAATGTTAAACGGTAATTTAATGCTTGGTAACCATTGAAGGTGCTGTTTACTTCACCATAGAGGGTACCATCTTCACTAAGTTGGGCTTCTACATTAATAGCCGCTTGCGAAGTAGGTAATAGGAGATCAATCCAGCGGGATTGCTCTTTTTCATCGTGTACAAGGAAGCCTTCGTGGTTCAATGCTTTGGGGTTGATTATACCCGGAGCAAACAAAGGATTAGCAAAATCTATGAGCTTACCCTTGCCATCCACCATTGCCAGTACAATCACATAGTTGAATTGACGCAACAAAGGGAAGGTGCGTGTCATTTGCCCATGAGCACGGGTGGATAAAATGACGGGATAAGCCTCAATGCCGTAATGTCGCAATAGTGCCAATCCCGAAAACTGTACCGTTGCAAGGTTCGCTGTGCTGGTATACATAGCATCGTCAGAAAAGTCGTTGGCAAAGATGCCGTAGTTTCTGTTCCATTGAATGTTTTCGGTGATGAATGTAAAGATTTGTTGTATTTGAGTGAGGTCATCAGCGTCGGCATTGACAACGGTTTCACTAAGCTTTGCAAGCTTGTTGTAACGGGTGCGCTGAAAGTAGGTTTTTCCAAAGCCGTAGGATTCAAAAAGGTATTCTGCCAGGTTGGGCCAGTCTCCAAAGTATTCGTGGGCGCGGTTGTCCGAGACTTGTACTTGGGTCAGCTGTATTTGAAATAAGGGGCTATAATCTTCCGGGGTAGTTATGTAGGGTTCGTCTTTTAGCGCAGGAGCGTTTTGTAAAGAGAAATTATAGCCATTACGACTTAAAGTCGTTCCGTTGGTAGTGTAGATGTCTATATCTGGTCCTAGTTGCTCCCGTGTAAAATTATCGATTCCGCGTAATAAACTAACAAAGCCCAAGTCTCTGCTATGATTAAAACGATAGTCTGCCCTCATGATAGGGGTTTCTTCAAAAAATTGCCAATTAGGCATCAGTACGTTAGAAGACCGTAAGTCAGCGATGTATTCAATGATGCACCCCTTGGTAATATTTGGAAAGGCTATAGTTACCTTTTTTACATCGTCGTCCTCTTTCGAGAAAAAGAAGTCTTTGTCTGTAAGTTCGGTGAAAGTGCCATCGGGAGCGATGACTCTAGCCTTGAGGCTTCTAATGACGCCACCAATGCGTTTAAGGACGTTGTTGTCACTATAATAAAGATAGTAGTTGGTGTAGGTGTCGTCGTGGATCGCAGCTTCCTTTAAAATTTTAACCCTTTTGTGGATAAGATTGATAGAATTGTCATTGTTTGTACGAGAGGAGTTAACATCGATGTCATCCTTTTGATAAAGAATAACAGCAGTCGCACTACTATCGTGAGGGCAATGCGTCATCTCTAATTCCTGATATGGAATCAATGGCCACTCAAAAGATTGAGCTGTTGAGATATGGTGAATAAAGATGGTGAAAAACACCCAAGAAGCTAGGCGGAGTAAAGTCATGGCAGCGCGAAGAAATTTAGAGAGAAAGAGAGAAAACTTAAATAATTGTGCTAATTATAGTTAAAGATAATAACTTTTTTCCTGAGCTAAGGTTAACTTAGAGCTTGTTCGGAAATTTAAGTTGAGGTGTTTTTTGAAAAAAAACAGACCTCAACACACCCTTAATTAAGATCCACGTCTAATTCTAATGTTCTAGTATGAAAAAACAAACCACAATTTTGGTGGCCTTGTTGCTATGGTACTGCGGTACCGTGCTGGCACAAGCTACCTTCCCGTACAATGGTGTGAAAGATCAGCGTGATGGCTGGTACGCTTTTACAAGTGCTACGGTAATTCCCCAAGCGGGATCAGAAATAAAAAATGCTACCCTTGTCATTAAGGAAGGGCGTATTGTTAGTATTACACCAAATGGGAGTGTCCCCGAAGGCGCAGTAGAGGTGGATGCTGAGGGTAAATACATTTACCCCTCACTCATTGACATGTATGCGGAGTACGGCTTGCCCGAGGCTAAATCTGTAGGAGAACGCCCCCGCCAGCAACCCCAAATGCTCTCTAACAAAGAGGGGGCTTATGGTTGGAACGAAGCCCTCAAGCCAGAGTTTCGTGCGCACGAGTATTTCACGCCAGATGGTAAAGCTGCTAAGAATTTACGCGAATTTGGCTTCGGAGTGGTGTCGTCGCTTCAGCAGGATGGGATTAGTAGAGGCTCATCGGTTGTTGTAAGCCTTGGTGAAGAACGGGCGAACGAGGTCATCATTAAGTCAGAAGGAGCCCATTATCTTTCTTTCAGTAAAGGAGTTTCCACCCAGTCGTACCCCAATTCTCTGATGGGCGTCATGGCCTTATTACGGCAAACGTATATCGATGCAGCGTGGTACCAAGATACAGATGAAGAAGGCACCAATCTGTCGCTGGAAGCTTGGAATGATGTGCAGGCTCTTCCACAAATTTTTGCAGTCTCGGATTGGCAGGAAGTATTACGTGCACAGGTACTTGCCAAAGAATTTGGCAAAAAGTATATCATCAAAGGATCAGGCGACGAGTATCAGCGTGTAGCAGAAATGAAGGAGTCTGGTGCTACCTTCATCCTACCCTTGGTTTTTCCGGATGCTTACGATGTTACCGACCCTTATGATGCGCACCAGTTGAGTCTTACCCAGCTTCGGCATTGGGAAATGGCACCGACCAATCCTGCGAAAATGGCCGAAGCAGGCATCAAGTTTGCCATTACCGCTGACGGTCATAAAAAGAGCAGCGATTTCTTCGGCGCTTTGCGTAAAGCCATCGAAAGTGGCCTTTCTGAAGCAGATGCGTTACGTGCTCTTACCGAAACTCCTGCCACGTTATTGGGAATCGCCGACGAAGCTGGTACGCTGGCTACAGGCAAGTGGGCAAACTTCCTGATTACTTCAGCACCTCTTTTTGCGAAAGGAACTAAGATTCACCACAACTGGGTGCAAGGTAAGCCTCACGTAATTGATGCGCTGCCAGCTTTTGATCTTACGGGCGACTACACGCTGAAAGCGGGATCTCGTGCTTACAACATGACTGTAGGTGCAAAAGGAGCTAAAATAAAAATTGATGAAGAAACCGAACTCGATGTAAAATACAGTGAGGAGGCTGGGCTGATTACCTTGTCTTTCCCTCAGGACAAAGGTGCAGGTTTGATGCGCCTCAGTGGATTGGTAGACGGAGATATGTGGCGCGGCCGTGGCCAAGACCCAACGGGAGCGTGGATCAACTGGGAAGCCGAAAAGACTGGTGGCAAAGCTGCTGCCGAAGAAAAAGAAGGAAAGGAAGCCGCTGCTACAGCTATGGTGAGCCAACAAACAGCTCCTTATGGTGCTTTTGGCTGGACCAGTCGCCCCAAAGCGGAAACGGTAATTATTCGTAATGCCACCCTCTGGACAAACGAAGAAAGTGGCATTTTGGAGAAAGCAGATATTATGCTGCAAAACGGCAAGATTGCACAAGTTGGCGGCAGTATTCGCGGTCCACGCGGAGCTGTTGAGATTGATGGTGCCGGTATGCACGTTACGCCCGGTATTATCGACGAGCACAGCCATATTGCGATCAGCCGAGGCGTGAACGAAAGCTCACAGGAAAGTACCGCGGAGGTAAGCATCGCTGATGTAGTGGATGCTACAGATATTGATATTTACCGGCAGTTGTCTGGCGGTGTTACGACTTCTCAGTTATTGCATGGCTCTGCAAACCCTATTGGTGGTCAGTCGGCATTGATTAAGTTGCGCTGGGGATATACGCCGGAAGAGATGAAATTTGCTGGCGCTCCAGGGTTCATCAAATTTGCATTGGGCGAGAATGTAAAGCAGTCTAACAGAAGCAATTCTTATGGCATCCGTTATCCGCAAACCCGTATGGGGGTAGAACAGGTTTTTGAAAACTACTTTACAGAAGCTCGCGCGTATGGTGAAGCCATTGATCGAGGTGAGAAAGTACGCCGCGACCTGGAATTAGAAACCCTCTTGGAAATTCTGAATGGTGAGCGCTTTATTACTTGTCACTCTTACCAGCAAGGCGAGATCAATATGCTCTTGAAGGTAGCAGACCGTTTTGGCTTCCGCGTGAATACCTTTACTCACATTTTGGAAGGTTACAAAGTGGCCGACAAGATGGCGGAGCATGGTGCTGGTGGTTCTTCTTTCTCAGATTGGTGGGCATACAAGTTTGAGGTCGTTGATGCGATTCCTTACAACGGTGCTATCATGCACGAGCAAGGCGTAACAGTAGCATTCAATTCTGATGATGCAGAAATGGCTCGCCGCTTGAATCAAGAAGCAGCAAAAGCTGTTCTTTTTGGTGGCGTTTCCGAAGAAGAAGCCCTGAAGTTTGTAACGCTTAACCCCGCAAAACTGCTGCATATTGATGATAAAGTGGGTAGCCTGAAAGTAGGTAAAGACGCTGATATTGTAGTTTGGACAGATAATCCGCTATCCGTTTATGCCCGTGCGAAGCACACCTACGTTGACGGTATCAAGTTCTATGATATGGACGAAGACGTAACCCGTCGAGCAGCCCTACAGGACGAACGCAATGCCTTGATCCAAAAAATGCTGGATGCAAAAGAAGGTGGTGCCAAAACCCAGCCTGCTAAAGGCCGCGGACAACGCCATTATCACTGTGATACGGACGACGACGAGGGACGATAGTCCCCTCGTTAATCAAGACATCAACGTCAATCCAGCATTGTTTAAAAATAAAGAATCATGCAATTAAAACATATATTCTTACTGTTCGCCACACTATTGAGCAGTTTGCTAATGGCTCAGCCTCCCGTGCCGGGGGCAGTACAAGCCAAACCCATCGCTATTGTTGGCGGCACTGCCCATTTAGGCAACGGGGAAGTCATTGAAAATGCCTTGGTCACTTTTGATCAAGGTAAGATTACGAGAGTAGACCGTGCCTCTGCAAAAGTAGATTTAAGTGACCATGAAGTAGTCGATGGTACGGGGAAACACATCTACCCGGGCCTGATTGCTCCCAATACCCAGCTTGGTATTGTAGAGATTGCAGCGGTAAGTGCCACCCGTGATAACGCAGAGACAGGTTACTTAAACCCTAATGCTCGTTCATTGGTAGCGTATAATACAGACTCGCACGTTACACCAACAGTGCGCGCTCGTGGCGTACTTTTTGCCCAGGTTACTCCTGAGGGAGGTGCCCTTTCCGGACAATCAAGCATCGTACAATTGGATGCTTGGAACTGGGAAGACGCGGCTGTTTTGGCAGATGATGGGCATCATCTAAATTGGCCTCGTCGCCGAAGCTATAGCTGGCGGCAAGGTACCTGGACCAAAAATGAGCGCTACGCTGAACAAGTTCAAAGCGTAGAAGATTTCCTTCGTCAGGCACAAGCTTATTGCGCTGGTGCTGACCGGGAACCTAATCTTCGTTTAGCTTCAGCTTGTGGATTGTTTAATGGAAAGCAGCGTTTGTTTGTCCACGCCAATCTGGCCAAGGATATTGAACAGGCTATTCTTTTAGGTAAGAAGTTTGACCTTGATCTGGTGATCGTTGGTGGTGAAGAAAGCTATCTGGTAACGGAGTTGTTGAGGGAGTACAAAGTGCCTGTTATCCTGGGGCCTACCCACGCTTTACCCGGCACCCTGGATAGTGATGTAGATCAGCCTTTTAAAACCCCTGCCGCACTACATGAAGCAGGCGTGCAGTTTTGCTTGAGCAACGAGGGATTCTGGCAACAGCGCAACCTCCCTTTTCAGGCAGGAACAGCCGTAGCTTATGGTTTGCCTTATGAGAAGGCTATTCAGGCGCTTACCTTAGATGCCGCTAGTATTCTGGGTGTTGCAGATCGGATTGGGTCATTAGAAGTAGGTAAGGATGCATCCTTGATTATTACCTCTGGTGATGTGTTGGATATGCGCACCAGTGTCGTAGAACATGCGTTTATCGATGGCCGAAAGGTAGACCTGGATAATAAGCAGGATCAACTGTATCGCCGTTTTCAGACGAAGTACCAGCGACAAAAGTAGAAAAACTCGCTTTTAATCTTTTCAAGTCTTATATTTGTTATAATAGGTTTGGTTCTCTTGAGCCAAACCTATTACGTTTTTAAACAGTGAATTCAAAAGAGCAATGAATAGGCTCTATTAGCGGGATACGGATGATAGAAGAAATAACAACAACAGAGGAAGAGGAAGAAAAGAAGCTGATTCAGAATGCGTACCGGCACTTGCTGCGTTCCATTAAGTCTGATATGGATGAGACGGACCAGAAAAACATCCGGGGAGCGTATGAATTGGCGGTAGAAGCACATGCTGCTCAACGCCGAAAGTCGGGAGAGCCTTATATTCTCCATCCTATCGCAGTAGCACGGATTTGTGCAGAAGAAATAGGGCTGGGTCCTACTGCTATTGTAGCGGCTTTACTTCATGATGTAGTAGAAGATACAGACATCACGTTGACGGATTTGCAGGACCAGTTCGGTCCGCAGATTACCAAAATGGTAGACGGGCTTACCAAGCTAGATGGTGCCTATAACTCTGATAGCCCGCAAGCCGAGAATTTTAAAAAAGTATTAAGTACACTGGTCGAGGATGTGCGCATCGTGCTGATAAAAATGGCCGATCGCCTGCACAATATGCGAACCTTGGGTGCCATGCCTCCGCACAAGCAGCTTAAAATTGCTGCAGAAACCAGTTATATCTATGCACCCCTAGCTCATCGCTTGGGTTTGTATGCCTTCCGTACGGAATTTCTCGATCTGTGTATGAAGATCACGGATGCGGAAGACTATTTTTCTATTGCCCAAAAGCTACAGGAAACTAAAAGTAGCCGGGAAGCCTACATTGAGTCCTTCATCGCGCCGCTCAAAGAACAGCTGGATGAAATAGGTATCAAATACCGGATTTTTGGACGCGCGAAATCAATTTATTCTATTTGGAATAAGCTGAAAAACAAGGATGTCGCTTTTGAAGAAATCTATGATCTATTTGCGGTCAGGATCATTCTGGATGTGCCACCGAAGAAAGAAAAATTATACTGCTGGCAGACTTACAGTATCGTTACCGATGTACACAAACCCATTACGGAACGCCTGAAAGACTGGATCACAACGCCCAAAGCCAATGGTTATGAGTCGTTGCATACTACGGTAGTTGGACCTGCGGGGCGTTTTGTAGAAGTACAAATACGTTCTGAGCGAATGGATGAAATCGCAGAAAGAGGGTTTGCTGCACACTGGAAGTACAAGGGCGTAAATAATTCGGATGATGTATTCGAACGCTGGTTGGATAGTGTACGAGAAATATTAGAAGACCCTGACGATACCCCTGTAGAGTTTCTGGATAGCTTCAAGTCGAATAGCCTCTTTAATGAGGAAGTTTACGTTTACACACCTAAAGGAGATCCACGGGTTTTGCCGAAAGGCGCAACTGCATTAGACTTTGCTTTTAGTATCCACTCGGATGTAGGTTATCATTGTACGGCCATAAAAATCGACAATCAGATTGTCCCGATGGGGCGGATGTTGAAAAATGGTGACCGGATAGAGGTGGTCACCAGTAATAATCAAAAACCTTCAGAAAGCTGGCTCAAGCTGGTGACTACCGGGAAGGCCAAAGCCAAGATACGCTCTGCCATGAAGGAAGAGCGCCGCCGTAAAGGAGAGCTTGGCCGCGAAGCACTGGAGCGAAAGTTCAAAAATCTGCGCATACAGTCCTATGATGATGCAATGGAAACGCTGGTAAAGCACTACAAGCTCAACAGCCATGTAGATCTTTACTTTGCTATCGCGATGAATAGTATTACGGTTACAGAGATATTTAAAAAGTTCAAACCGGATCATGGCAAGCTTAAGCTAGTAGAGCTACCTCCGGTAGAAGTGCCTAAGAAAGAAGTTGTCGTAATTAAGCGGCCTCGTAAAGATACTGGTAACCATCCGCGGCTTATGATTAACGGAGAGCCCGGAGATCAGTACGATTACGCTTTGGCAACCTGCTGTAATCCGGTGCAAGGGGATAAGATATTTGCTTATCTTACAGCCAATGCAGGCTTGAAAATTCACCGTATCAATTGTCCGAATGCAACTAACCTGATGGTCAATTATGGTTATCGGATCATGAAAGCAGATTGGTCCAGCGATATGCCGCAAACAAATTTTGTGACAAAGCTTAAAATTACGGGTATAGATGATGGTCCTGGAGTAATCGAGCGACTGACGCATCAAATTTCTCTAATGGGTTTGAACATCCGCTCCCTTAATATTGCGGGGACAGAAGGCTTCTTCGAGTCAGAGCTAAGTCTTATTGTTGCGAATACCGACCAATTGAATCAGGCAACCCGGGCTTTGAAAAACTTGTCGAACATCTCAACTGTTACTAGAGTAGAGTAGACTTGTTCTGCTGGGGCAGATAAGGCGCGATTTGTCCCCGAAATGATCCCCGCGGAACAAGTCTAATAAAAAGAATTATGACGAAAGAGAACGATAGAAGAGATATTATTGAAGCGGTAAAGAACATTTTTTCCTCTCACCTGGAAAAAAATGGCTTGCGTAAAACGCCGGAACGCTACGCGATCCTGGAAGAGATTTATAAGCGTACTGATCATTTCGATGCGGAAGCGCTCTATATTCACATGAAGACACAAAATTATCGAGTAAGCCGGGCGACCGTCTACAATACCCTCGAGTTGTTGGTGAATTGTGATTTGGTGACCAAGCACCAGTTTGGTAAAAATTTGGCGCAGTATGAGAAGTCTTACGGCTTCAAACAACATGATCACCTTATTTGTGTGGACTGTGGGAAAGTGCTCGAATTTTGTGACCCACGTATTCAGCAAATTAAAACCATGATGGGCGATCTATTGCAGTTTAAGATAACCCATCACTCTCTCAACTTATACGGTGAGTGCCAAGGGGCTTGTGAAAAGACTCGCCAACTGGAAAATACTACGAATAAAGTGGAAGAAGTTCGCTAATTTTGCGGCATGGACCAAGTCTATGAACTCAGACAGTCAGGCCGCATTAAAGTGCTACGGGTACATAACCTGTTGAGTGAATTTGCCAACCGGGAAATTCTAAGCATCGCCCAAGGCTGTATTGATGATGGTTTCAATAGGTTTGTCGTCGATTTAGAAGGGATGCCCTATACCAACAGTGTTGGCCTTAATTTTTTAATTACCCTTCAGTCGCGTTGCCAAGATCAGAATGGTTCCATTGTGATCGTCAACGTTTCCAAAAAAATAATTCAGTTGTTGGAGATAACCAAACTCCAGCCTTTATTTCACTTAACAGATTCAGTAGACGAAGCACTTCGATTACTGAATGAGGCATGAGCCAGGTAGCACGCCCCAAAAGGGAGTGCTTTTCTTAGTTTGCGCCCGCAAAATTGAATGCACCGCATGACGGTAGATGTACTACTCGGCCTCCAATGGGGCGATGAAGGGAAAGGCAAAATTGTTGATTACCTAGCGCCGCGTTACGATATCATAGCCCGCTTTCAAGGGGGCCCTAATGCCGGCCATACGCTGGTTTTTGAAGGGAAGAAGCACGTACTTCATACCGTCCCTTCCGGAATCTTTCGAGAAGCTCAGCTCAACCTTATCGGTAATGGCGTCGTCATTGACCCGATTACGTTGGGTCGCGAACTTGATGAATTGACGGAGGCAGGTGTTGAGTACCACGATCGGCTATTGGTGGCACGTAAAGCCCACCTGATTCTGCCTACCCATCGCTACCTCGATAAAGCGAGCGAAGCTGCAAAAGGGAAAGCCAAGATTGGTTCTACCTTAAAAGGAATCGGGCCTACCTACATGGATAAAACCGGTCGGAATGGTTTGCGTGTAGGAGATTTAGAAGCGGCTGATTTTGCGGATCGCTACGCTGTATTGAAGGCCAAGCACCTGGAGC
Organism: Lewinella sp.; assembly: GCF_050633125.1. NCBI lineage: Bacteria > Pseudomonadati > Bacteroidota > Saprospiria > Saprospirales > Lewinellaceae > Lewinella > Lewinella sp. Next base: position 6,509 of record NZ_JBOEFX010000039.1, on the reverse strand, counting down.
TGCTGAAGATTTACCCAGAGGTAGAGTTTGATTTGGAGGCAGAAGAAGAAAAGTGGCACATAGCTATCGAACGTCTGCGGAAGTTACACTTGGTGGATGGCGAGTATTACATTAATAATGCGCTCAACTCAGGGAAGCGTATCCTGGCGGAAGGTGCTCAAGGCTCTATGCTGGATATTGATTACGGTACTTATCCTTTTGTTACCTCTTCAAATACAATTACCGCAGGTGTTTGTACTGGTTTGGGCGTAAGTCCTCAGAAAATTGGTGAAGTAATCGGTATCACCAAGGCCTATTGTACGCGTGTCGGTTCCGGACCATTCCCTACCGAGTTGTTTGATGATATGGGCGAGTTTCTGCGTAAGGAAGGTGCTGAATTTGGCGCTACAACCGGCCGGCCACGGCGCTGTGGTTGGGTTGATTTGCCTCAACTGAGGTATACCATTATGCTCAATGGAGTGACCCAGCTAGTGGTTACAAAAATTGACGTACTGAACAAGTTGCCAGAAATTAAAGCAGCTACAGCTTACGCAATAAATGATAAAGAGACGGATCAACTGCCGTTTGATCTTTGTGATGATACCTGCAAGCCGGTCTATGAATCGTTCCCCGGCTGGGAAGGTGATTTGGAGCGTGTAGCGACTTATGGGATGCTGCCCGAGGCCGCTCAAGGCTTTATCACAGAACTGGAAGAACGACTAAAGGTACCGGTAACGATGGTGTCGACCGGGCCAGGCAGAAGACAGTTGTTAGAGAAAATACAAGGATAAAAATAACAGAAGAATGCTGCAAGTTCCTATCTATCTGACAGTATTCTTTGTGTTAATTACTTTTACAACCACAGCCTTGTTTTGGTGGGTTTTAAAAGTGAGCAAAAACGCTGAGCACCAGCCAAAATGGAGCCGCCTTTTTTTAGGAGGGAGTTTCCTTTGGCTGGGGCTACAAGCGTTTTTGTCTTTTCAGGGTACCTATTATGAACACTTGAATGCGCTTCCTCCATGCATTGCGATTTTGGGATTGATTCCGCCGCTGATGCTTATTGTGACCTTGTTTTTACGGCCCAGCGGCAAGCGGTTCATAGACAGCCTTCCGCTGCCGTCGCTGACGATGCTTCATGTGATCAGGATACCCGTAGAGCTGGTATTGTACGGATTGTTTCTGGCAGGCACGATTCCCGAGTTGATGACCTTTACAGGTCGAAATTTCGATATTCTTGCAGGGCTCACCGCACCATTGATTGTCTATATCGGTTGGCGGCCCGCCTTTCGGCGAAACTTGCTGATCGGTTGGAATGTGGTCAGTCTGGCACTCTTGTTGAGTATCGTAATTCATGCGCTACTGGCGGCCCCCTTTCCATTACAACAGCTTGCTTTTGATCAGCCTAATATCGCTGTATTGTATTTCCCCTTTAGTTGGTTGCCTACTTACGTGGTGCCGGTGGTATTGTTTTGTCACTTGGCTGCGTTAAGGAAGTTGTACTAAATTTCAATATCGCTACCTTTAGCGGATAAACAAGTAAAAACCACAATGGAGCAAAACCCATCTATTCGCCTAAGTGTGTTGGAAGATCATGAAGTAGAGGCTGCTGTCCAAGAACTTTTTGGAAGCGCAAGTCTGTTAGCGAGTATGAAGACTTTTATGCCTGCAGAGCTTTATGAGGAGCTGCTTAGGGCTAAAGATGAGGTGAAAAGCACCCTTGATTTTCAGGAGAAAATGATGTTGGTGTTTTTGCGTTTTGTACGCGAATTGAGTATTACCGAACTGACGAATAGCGGCCTCGAACAACTTGATCCATCCCAGAAGTACCTATTCATCTCCAACCACAGGGACATTGGCCTGGATTCGGCATATCTTAATAAAGCACTCTTTGAAGCAGGTTTTACGACCACCCAGATTGCCATAGGAGATAATTTGATGACCCACCGTCTGGCCGAATTGATTTTTCGTATCAATAAAAGTTTTGCAGTAGTGCGCTCAGGTAGTCCACGGGAGCTGTACCAACACTCGGTGAGGATGTCTACCTATATTCACGAGATGGTTCATACCGGAAAGGATTCCATTTGGATCGCCCAGCGGGAAGGCCGCTCCAAAGATGGCAATGATCGTACCCAAATCGGGATGCTAAAAATGCTCAGCCTCAGTAACCAGGGAGATATGATTGACCATTTTAGCGAACTGAATATCGTACCTGTATCCATCTCCTACGAATACGACCCCACAGGATTGGTGAAAACACTCAGTCATCTGCGAAAGCTGAAAAATCCTGAATTTAAAAAATCTTTCACCGAAGATATTCAACACATTCTACTTGGAATCAAAGGCCAAAAAGGACACGTTCATTTCCATTTTGGTAAGCCAATAAACTCACGTCTACAACCCCTTCGAGCGCTGGATAACGCCAAGAAACAGCTTGAAGAACTGGTAGTTCTTCTCGATAAATCTATTCATACCAACTACCGCTTGCACCCCATCAATTACATCGCTTGTGATCTGCTGCAAGGAAGCAAGAAGTACCAGTCTTACTACACGCCAGCAGAGTTGCGGGAGATCAATGTTTTCTTCGAAAAACAGCTTGCTCTGCTTCCTCCCGATCAAATTGAAGATGGCCGTAAGTACCTACTGGGGATTTATGCCAATCCGGTTTGGAATAGGGAGGGGTGAGATTTTATTAATTGCTTGGGTTGTATAGTTTTAATGCATATATTTAGTTTTCGATTTAACACGATTGTGGTTTTTAAAGCGCTCCTAATCTGAAAATTCACCTGATAGCTCAAACAGGTGCCAGCCTAAATTTTATTTTGGTTGTTGTTTATTGTAGCGCTTAAAGGACTGCGAACAAAAGCGCTTTCTCATGAGTAAAAACAGTTCTTATTATCTGGTGTTTTTTCAACTATTCTTTGTTGGATACCTTTCCGCTCAGCGCAGCAGTTTTGGTTATCTATTAGACGCTACTGGATTCAATTGTAGTGAATCCAAAGGAGAAATTTGTTTTGTCACCAATTTTGATTTGATAGGTAACCCTTTTGCTTGTGATGGCGCAGTTGTAGAAATAGAATATCCTACAGGTAGCTTTATGCCTACTACGTTGGGCGAGTTTGTCGTTCATAATAGTAACGCTACCGTTACTGTCTTACGCTATGTGACTGAAATATTGACGGTTACGAGTGATCAGATAACCTGCTTTGAAGGCGAATTGCTAATTCCGGAGACGATGTTCAATGTGAGGATATTATCTCCGGATGATTTGACGGAAGTCATTGAGGTAAGTAGTTTTTTAGTAGATGATTTGGTTGAAGTTGGAGAACCAGATGAAACAACACTTTTGTCTGATTTAATTTTACCGGGAGGAGATCTCTTGCCAGTTGCTGATGCAGCATTTAATGGACAACGAATTTTAGTTGCCGGGAAACTAATAGTAGATGTAGATTACTTTTTTGGACAAGGTGCTAATGGCGGAGGTCTTAATAATATTACCTTTTTACCTGATGCGAGCATTGAAACACAGGAGGGACAGTCAATAGAACTTGAATTTTTACGGAGTAATCTTCAAGGTTGTCCAGGAGAAGGCCGTTGGGAAGGAGTGATAATTAATGATGGAGGTAGTATTGTCCGTTTAGATCGATCAAGTATAGATGGTGCTAAAATTGGAGTAAATATGCGTGATGATGCTTCTTTGAGACTAGTGTATAGTAGTCTAAGTAATCATCAACGAGGGATTTCTTCTATTGGTTCTATCCCTAGAACTATTAATATTTTTACTCCTCCAAATATACCAGCAAGACCTACCATATTTAATTGTGACTACGGTATGGAGTTGGAAAATGTAGAAGCTCCATTCCTTGAGTACATAAATTTTAAAAAGAATGAAACAGGACTAAGACTGACAAATCTGAATACTTTTTTTGCGAGACATTTACTCTTTGAAGATAATGAAACTGGTATTTCTGGAGGAGAAAATCTTGAAGCATTCTCATTATATAATTCTGATTTGCTTGGTGGGTTTACGGGAATCGACTTGAGATTTTATTCATCCTTCAGTTTGATAGACAATGATATTGAAGACTGTAATACAGCCGTACGGTTACTTGATAACCGAATTAATTCCAGGGGTATTATCGTTGACAACTTTATTCGAAGTGCCTACAATATCTTTGCCGTTCACCGACCAGGTACCATGTTTGTAAGTGGGAACGACATGGGGGCAGATGCCTATAATTTTGCCATTTTTGGAAATTTTGGAGGAAACCATCGCTGGGTTATTCGGGACAATCCAGTATTATTTGCGGGGCTTAATGCTCCTGCTTTCGGTAATACTGTTTTGATGGGAACAGAAAAGGTAGTTATTGCCGATAACAGTTCCATGATTGCTGATGATGGGCCATCAATTGTTTTATCGGGAGGTAGTAATAGTACAATAGAAAACAACAATCTCTTTGCTGGTAAGGAAGGAATAATAATGAACGGGAGCTCGATGAATACCATTAGCTGCAATATTGTAGATGGAGATGTTGGTATGGAAGTACTCAACAACTGTTCTGGAGCCGATATTAAAGGGAACGATTTTAGTTACTCAGGGCAACAGAATTTAAACTACGGTAATGATGATAACACGATGGCTATATCAAGTGTGCAGGAGTATAAGGGGAATATTTTTGCAAATAGCAGCCCAAATTCACCCGTAGCAGAACATTTCGGAAGTGATTTTGAGGTTGATTTTAGCTTGTATAAAGTCAATCAAAACAACGTGCAAGGAGGGACTCTGTTTCCTTATTTCGTTTCCAATGCGGATTATTGGTTTGAGGGGACAGGTAACAATGAAGACTACGATTGTCCAGAAGGTGTTATAGCGCCTAGTCCTGACAATGAAAAATTAATGAAAGCTAGCGTAACGGAATTTTTATCTGTTCCTTTTTTGAATGAATTCTATGGGAGTGATGTAGCCTCCGTAGTAGAGTTGCAGGGTGCTCGTCATCGGTTATCTTTAGAAGAGGAGCAAATTTCGCTTGCTGGATTGATCAATAGCGAGATCACCAATCCTATGAGTAATTATGCGGGGATATTCAATGAATGGCTGACTGAAATAGGAGACCCTGGTCAAATTCCGTCTCGTGCATTGGATGTGCTAAACGCTGAGAACAGTTTTAGGGATATCATACAATTGTCAACGACAGAAGAATTGGAATTGATTGATAATGCAGTTGATTTGAGGACGCTCGAAACGATGTTGAGTAGCAGTGAGCCTGTTTTAGATGTTTCAGAGGCTGGCGAAGTAATGTTTAATCTTGAAAATTATCAGGAACGACAAGGATTTTTATCTGATTTAGTGTCTACTCATGCCCAGGCAGATGATTTATTTTCCGAGCAAGCGTTGATTCTACAAAATGCTATTCCTGCTTTGGAATTATACAATGGAAATGTTGATCCAGAAGGTTTGCTCCCTTATGAAGTTAAAAAAGAAGTTAACGCGATTGCCTTGAAGCAATTAGCAGACAACTCATATACATTGTCATCTCAAGAGGTGAGTGATTTAGAGTTATATGCTAATTTATGTGCAGCAAAGGGAGGAGATGGGGTGTATTTAGCGCGAGCTATTTTAACGCAATACCTAGGCGTAGCCAATTTTGATTATAAAGACGAATGCCTGCCAAAGGAAGAAGAGAAAGATATTTCAATAGGAGCCCCTACTCATCTTGTTTTACAGGCAAACATTTTTCCTAATCCAACGAATAGTGAGAGTATAGTACGTTTACCTAATAACCATAATTTTGAAACGCTACTTGTTGTAGATGTAAACGGGAGAAAGATGCTAAGCCGATCTTTAGATAATGAGGTGTTTGAGGTGGGAATCAACCAAGATTGGTGGTTGCCAGGTACTTATTTTGTGTCCTTACTTAGAGAAGATGAGATTGTTCATTTGAAGCTAATTATCCAATAGTGAATAAAAAAACATCTATTTTTTTATTAGAAAAAAACAATCCCCTATTTCTACCCATACGTATCGGGGGGGTAATTTTTCTTTTGAGTTTTGCAGCTATTACCTCTGCCCAAAAATACAATCACCAATGGTTATTTGGGTACGATGATTATTGGAGTAACCCTATGTTTGGATTCTCAAAGTTAGACTTCAACGAGGGGGTAGTATCCATCAATTATTGGTCGGATGCCGGTTACGATTTGGGTGCTCAAGGGAGTTTTATCTGTGACGGTACAACTGGAGAAATTATATTATTTACCAATGGTTGTAAAGTTTGGGATGCAGAGCACAACTCATTAACCGGGGAAGATTTTTTGATGGACGATTGGGCAAGCCCTCTATATTGCCCTAAAGAACACCCCACTCGAAATGCCCGATTGTTACTTCCTAGTTTACAGAATGATACGACTTTTTATTTAGTGCAAAAGGACGTCAACTACTCAGAGGAGATAGGAACAGTAGTTTCGGAACGACTTTTTATTCATACGATCATACAATCTGAGGATGGCGTGTTTTTCTTGCAGAACACGGAAGT